>NZ_CP051185.1:6000000-6300000 GCF_012516315.1 Limnospira fusiformis SAG 85.79
CCCCCAGTGACATAATTAGCTACCTGTTTCAGAGAAGCTATTTGATAATCTAAATCGTCATACTCTCCACCGGGTTCTGCATAATTATTAACAATAATTTTCGCCGCCTTTTCCACATCATCCAAAGCCAACCGCCAACCCGCAAATGTCACCTCTAAAAATTTCTGCACTATTTCCGGGTGGTATTGTAATAGTTCATTATGGGCAAAAATTACCTGAACATAGGCATCATAACCATAATCACTAAATTTAATAATGTTAGGTGTAATCCCGGTTTTGGCAGCAAATCCAATCGGTTCGTCTACAATATAACATTGTACAGCATCTACTTCACCCCTCAGTAGCAGATCATGTTTTTCCTCTCCTGAAACTAGGATAATTTCAATGGCATGGGAGGGGATGTTATCATAACCCATAGCCATTTGCATAATCGAGTAACTTTCCCCCTCCATTCCTACCCGTTTCCCGATTAAATCTTGTAAGTCATAAATCTGACTATTTGGCATCGACATTAACCCCAAAGGGGAATTTTGGAACATCGTAGCTATAGCTTTTATCGGTTGACCCGCAATTTGGGCATTCATAATAATATCCTGTTCACAACAACCAATAATCGCCGGATTTTTGGCTACTTGATTAGTTACAATCATCGCCGTTTCTCCCGGTCTAATTTCTACCGCCAAACCACTGCTTTTATAGAGATTATAATAATCAGCCAGCAACACCCCAGCAAATTGGGCATTATATTTCCAGTCTAACTGCATAATAATTTGATCAGGGTGTGTAGCTAACTCATTAGCAGCTACAGCCGCCGGACCTCTCAACTTATCTAGCAGTAAAGACCCCCCCAGAAAAGCAGAAGTTTTTAAAAATTGGCGACGATTGATAATCATGGTCTAAATTACTGATATATAGCGATCGCTTTTAAGATACTCCCACCCTTGGTCAAAAATCAACCCCTCAGCATCACCCCCACCCCCATAATTGATAACTCCCTATTTACTTACATTCAGTAATTTGGGGCGCGCGTCCAAATAATCCCGTCATTATTCGTAATGACAAATAACGCAAAGGTCGGATTTTTTTTAATCCCCAAAGTCCCCAACGACGCAAGATAACTTTAGGTCGCCAATTCCCCGAAAACATCCGATCCAGAAAATCCGTAAACCCCAAAATTAACAGGTTTTCTCCCCGCCGCCATTTCTGATATCGGTTGAGAGTTTTCATGTCGCCAATATCTTCACCCGCTTGATAAGCCTTTTTCACAATTTCGGCGATCGCACCAGCATCACGAATCCCCATATTTAACCCTTGACCTCCCACCGGGTGACAACAATGCGCCGCATCTCCTACTAACGCTAATCTATGATTAACATAGCGATCGCTTTGCATCAATTGCACGGGAAACACTATGCGATCGCTCAATAATTCTAAGCGCCCCAAAACTCCACCCGTCCGATATTCTAGCAATTCCAAAAACTCCCCTTTATCCATTTTTTGCCACTCATGGGCTTGGCTATGGGGCGCAGTTAACACCACTTGACAGCGATTTCCCGGTAGCGGCAAAACTCCCATCGGTCCGCTTGACCAGAATTTTTCAAATGCTACATTATTATGATGTTTTTCTGTTTGAATCGTAAACGCTATACAGGACTGCCAATATTTCCAACCTTTCGTCTTAATTCCAGAGGCTTCACGCAAGGGAGATTTAGCACCATCAGCAGCTAGGACTAACCTCGCTTTAATGGTCTTAATTCCCTCCCCATTTTCTACCTCGATTTCGGCGCGATCGCTATAATAATTAACTTGTTTCACTGTCGCTGGACACCACCAATGCACCTCGGCGCAATCTTCCAGAAACCTTTGCATTGCTGTTAGGATAATCGAATGTTCTCCCACATATCCTAATGCTTCCGTCCCTAAGTCCCTCGGTTCAAAATTGATCACATTTGGATGATCGCTATCACTCAGACTAATTTGATAAAATGTCGTTATTTTGGGGAGAATGTCTCCCCACACCCCGATATCATCTAAAATGCGCCCAGTTTGTAACGTTAAAGCATAGGCTTGGCGACGACTGGCGGCGATCGCTTTTGGCTGAGGTTCAATTAGTGCTATTCTTAACCCAGAATTTCTTAGGCTACACGCTACTGTCGCCCCCACAATACCACCCCCCACAATTGCTATATCATAGTCTCCCTCACCCTTCACCGATTCTGCTATTATCGATTCTGCTGCTAACAATTCATTTACTACCATTGGCCCGCTATTACACTCAATGCTCCACTTTCATCTATCATACATAGTATATTGTTAAGTTTTGTAACAAAAAATTAATAAATGTTAAAAATTTTCGCTTTTTGGGGAGGGGGGTTGCTTTTGCGGCTGCCTTGCGCTATACTTTTATCATAATGGGATGTTTGCGATTTTTTTATTTTTGCCTATTTCTTATTATTGAGGATATGTCAATATCATAACAGAAAGCGGCGGTCGATGTCAACCCCTT
Organism: Limnospira fusiformis SAG 85.79; assembly: GCF_012516315.1. Classification (NCBI taxonomy): domain Bacteria; kingdom Bacillati; phylum Cyanobacteriota; class Cyanophyceae; order Oscillatoriales; family Sirenicapillariaceae; genus Limnospira; species Limnospira fusiformis. The sequence goes on from NZ_CP051185.1 coordinate 6,002,507, forward strand.
GACCAGAAAAATTATGGGTGAGAATGGGGCTGAAAAGCAGCGATCAGCAAACAGATAATCCCGACATTAATAGAAATATCAGCGACATTAAACACAGGAAATTGAATCAGGCGGAAATCGAAGAAATCGACCACATGACCAGAAACAAAGCGATCGATACCGTTACCCAAAGCGCCGCCAAGAATCAAACCATATCCCCACTGTTCCCAGGAAATGAGCCGAGGGCCAAACCAAGCCCAAAGCATTAATCCCAGACTAACCAGCAGAGACAACCAACGCAGCCAATAAACACCGCCATTGCTGAACAAACTAAAAGCCGCCCCAGTATTAACGACATATGTAATATGAAAAATACCGGGTAAAATGGGGACAGTTTGGGGAGGGGTAGTCAACTCAAAAGTCTGCACGACCCAAAACTTAGTCAAATGATCTATCACCAAACTGATAGTTGCAGCTATCCAAAAAGTCGAGTTTTTTTTAAATCCCATGGAGGATAATTTTGAGTTAATAAAACATTAACCCCCGGAGGACATAGGATATAACAGTTACCGCACAAGCCACAGCCAACTGACCACCGAGGGGAGTAAGAGAATAGCTGTGAATAGCCGTCATGAGTGGAATTATGCGATCGCCTACATCATTCATCAAATGAGTAGCAACCAGATAAAGTATCCCCACCAAGTGAATAGTAATCAATCCACACAGACAGCTAAATCCCAGCAATTCCAACTTAGGATGATTACGAAAAGCCAAAAAACCACAGACCCAACCACCGGGAACAAAACCCAATAGATAGCCAAAGGTAGGCTCTGCGAGGTAGCCAAAGCCGCCGCCTTGGGAAAAAACAGGTAAAACCGTCAAACCCAAGGCTAGATAGGCAATTTGAGACATAGCCGCCGCATTTTTTCCCCCCATACACCCCACCAGTAGAACTGCTCCGATCTGATAGGTAACACCCAAGGAATGTATCTGAATGTTAGGCTGACTCCAAAGGCTAGAGGGGTCGGTGACAAACGCTTCCAAGAAGGTGCCACCGATAGTCAGAAGTACGCCAATGATCGCCCATAAAAATTCAACTGGTGGTATCAATTGTCAGGGAGTTATACTGAAGTTTTAGTCTGGTGTTTATGGTTGGGTTTTTGTCCGGGAATAGGAGCCTCTCCACCCTCAAGACCGAGAGACTCTAACATAGCCCGATCGCTTTCGGGAGGTTGACCCATAGTAGTTAGGTAATGTCCGATCAGCATGGCATTAATCCCCGCTTTCAGACCTAACCCTTGTAATTCTCCCATAACAGCTTCCCGTCCCCCTGCATATCGCAAAATTTGCTCTGGGAGGAGCAGGCGAAAAATAGCGATCGCTTTCAGTGCTTGATATGGGTCAAGACGGGAGCGCCCCCCCAAAGGGGTTCCTTCACGGGGGTTAAGTAGATTAATCGGAACCGACTCTACCTCAAGTTCCCGCAATGCTAAAGCCAGGTCAACACGGTCTTCCCAGCTTTCCCCCATACCGATAATGCCACCCGTACAGGCTTGAATACCAGCAGCCTTGATATTTTTCACAGTTTCAACGCGATCGTGCCAACTATGAGTCGTCACAATATTACCGTAAAAACTTTCGGAAGATTCCAGATTGTGATTGTACCTAGTCACACCTGCTTGCGCCAAAGCCTGAGCCTGTTCTGGGGTAATTTCTCCCAAAGCACAACAGGGTTTAATGGAAGTTTCCGCCTGAATACGGCGAACCGTCTCTAGGATCTGTTCAAACTCACTAGACTTGGGGCTATTGTACTTAATACCCCGTCCCTGAGAAACCAAACAAAACCGTTTCGCCCCAGCTTCTTCAGCAGCTTTCGCCTGAGCCAGAATTTCCTCTGGAGATTTTAGCCCATAAATAGGCGAATTTTCCCCAGGGTGGTGAACCGACTGGGAACAGAAACTGCAATTTTCCGAACAGTTCCCCGACTTGACATTAATAATGCTACATAAATCTACCATTATGCCACAACAGGCTTGACGTACTCGGTCCGCCGCCTCACACAGCAGCAGAATGTGATCATTTCCTTCGATCTTAGTCAGTGCGATCGCCTCTTCTCGACCAATGCGATCGCCCCCAATTACCCGGTCAGCCAGGGAATTGAGCCACTGCAATAGTTGCTCTGTTGTCTGACCCGTAGGTGTAAGCGACCAAGACTCAGCATTGAGTTGGGACTGACGGTTAGTTGATGGCAGTGCTTGAACCACGATTAAGCCTTAAACTGCGTAATTACCTTAATCTCCCCATCCTAGCATCATCTCACCCCAAGCTCAATGGCAACCCCACCCCGTGGCCATAGATGGCAATTGTTAATTATTCATTAATTTTCCTCCCCCTGGTAAAGTTAGGTGCTACTAAAATTTATCAATCTCCCCACAGATCAGACTAAATAAGCCGCCTTTCTTTGACATAAGATGTTCCCCCCAATTAGAATTTAATAAAAACAGCACCATACCAGCCACCTATAGTCAAGTTAGCCTTGATTAAGATTAGTTTAAGGTTAGGTTATCCTTGACAGAAAAACCAAGTTAAGCTAAATCTTTAGATTTTTTTCTAACCATAAACTCCCCTTGTGGAGTCATCAATCTTGTGGTAATTTCTTGTGTAGGTATCGGGCTTAAAGTCTGTTTTTGTACCTGAGTATCAAATTAAACCAGAACCTTAATCGGTTATTGTTCATCTGATTTCCTAGTCGTTTCACCAAGTGGACGTATTTTTCATGGTTCTCAATCGCAAAGTCCTTTTAGCAGTAGCCTCCCTACCAATACTATTGGGAGCAACCGCCTGCGCTCCCGGTCCCCAAGAAGGAGAAACTCGCGGCCAAAGGATATCCATTAGCGGCGCTGGGGCGACCTTCCCCGCCCCCCTATTTCAACGTTGGTTTGATGCCTATAACCGCCAGGTAGACCCCAACGTACAAGTTAGTTATCAGTCCGTCGGAAGTGGGGCTGGTTTAGAGCAGTACATCAATGGCACAGTAGACTTCGGAGCCAGTGAAGCACCAATCACAGACTCCGCCACTCGCACAGAATCCTTCATCGCCGCCCACGGTCACGATCCCATTCAACTTCCCTTAACCGGAGGGTTTGTTTCCTTCTCCTATAACCTACCCGGAGTTGAGAACCTCCAACTGAGACTATCTCGGCAAGCCTACTGTGGTATCGTGACCGGACAGATTACCCAATGGACTGATCCGGCGATCGCCGCCGATAACCCCAACCTCAATCTTCCTAACCTACCCATTATCTTCGCTCATCGTTCCGACGGTAGTGGAACCACCTTTGTATTTACTAACCACATCAATACAGTCTGTCCTGACTGGCCTGCTGGTGTCGGCACCTCCGTAGACTGGCCTATAGGTATTGGTGGTCAAGGAAACGAAGGTGTAGCCGCGGCCATTCAGCAAAACGAGGGAGCCATTGGATTCCTATCTTATGCCTACGCAGCCCTCAACAACATTGACTCAGCTTTAATCGAAAACCAAGCCGGAAACTTTATCACCCCATCTCCAGAAGCAGCAGCTAAAGCCTTACTTGATGAACCCGTACCCGATAACTTTGCTTTGCTAGTTCCTGACCCCTCCGGTGCTGAGTCTTACCCCATTGTCGGTCTAGTTTGGGTAATGATCTATCAAAACTATGAAGACGATGCCAAATGGCAAGCTCTGCGTCAGGTTTTTGAATGGTCTTTAGGTCCAGAAGGCAGAGCCTTAGCAGAAGAACTCCTTTTTGTTCCCACCCCCGATCCTTTAGTACAAAGGATTAAAGCTGTCTTTGACACCGTAAATGCCAACTAACAGATTCCCTTAGACAATTCAGGAGTGCCACATTTTTGGTACTCCTACTACCAAAACTTTTATCGAGTTGGGATATATAGCCCAGAGTCTGGGTGTGTTAACAAACCACTCCGTTAGCCTTTTCCGGTTCAATGGATAACTGACAACTACTCCCACACTTTCCTAGTCCCAGTTACTTCCTGAACATTTTGGCGATCGCTCCTTCCTGTAAATACTCAACTAATCAAAGTGGAGACAAAACAACATCATGACCCTGGTTGATCCATCAAATCAATTCACTAGCCGTAGCCTGGAAAAACGAACCAGCACCATTAGAGTCATCGATATCGGCTTCTGGGGATTAACCCTACTCCTGGCTATTGGTGCCGGAGCCGTTTTACTTTGGGTAATCCTACAAACAGCGATCGAAGCTACCCCCGCCATTCGCCAATTTGGTCTCGGTTTTTTAGTCAATACAACCTGGAACCCTGTAACCAACGTATATGGCGTGCTACCCCAAATTTATGGAACCTTAGTTACCGCCTTTATCGCTCTAGTAATTGCTGTTCCCCTCGGCATTGGGGTCGCTGTCTTCCTCACCGAAGGATTTGCTCCCAAATGGGTGACAACTCCCATCGCTTTTGCGATCGAGCTAATTGTAGCCATTCCTAGTGTGGTTTTAGGCATTTGGGGCATTTTTATCCTCATTCCCATGATCAGACCCGTTTTTAGATTTCTCAACAGCAACTTCGGTTGGATTCCCCTTTTTGGTGGTGCTACCCCCTCCGGTAATAACCTCTTACTGGTCGGTTTAGTCCTATCCATTATGATCGTCCCCATTATCATCTCGATTACCCGTAGCACCTTTGAAGTTTTACCCAGAGACCTCCGCAATGGTTCCCTCGCTTTAGGAGCCACCCGCTGGGAAACTATTCTCAGAGTCCTTATCCCCGCTGGCTTATCTGGGATTATCAGTTCCGTCATGTTGGGAATGGGTCGCGCTATGGGTGAAACTATGGTAGCCGCCATGCTAGTCGGTAACGCCAACCGCATTAACATATCATGGTTACAGCCCGGATCAACCATTACAGGTCTCATCGCCTCCCAGTTTGGCGAAGCCGGACGCACCCAAGTAGCCGCTCTCATGTATGCAGGTTTAGTCCTGATGATCCTATCCCTGGTCGTCAATATCTTGGCAGAACTCGTCATTCGTCGATTTCAGAATATTGAGTAAGGTTTCTGACTTTGACCTGAGTTTTTTGTTCACTCAATCCCCGATTAAGTTTAGCAAGCATAAATTATGGATAATCTAGGTCGTCAGCCTTCCTTTCCTTCTGAAGGCGATAGTTTCGATATCAGCGAGAAAACCATGGCTCGCCATCGCCGTCTCGTGGGACGGGTCTTAACAGTCTTAACCATGGTCTTTGCAGCCACAGTTGTCATTCCCTTGCTGTGGGTCCTCGTTAGCGTCTTTCAAAAAGGCGTAGGCGCTTTAGTCTTTCCCGATATCTTCACTAAATTACCACCCCCTCCCGGCCTCTCTGAGGGCGGTTTTGGTCATGCCATTATCGGTAGCTTAATGACCCTCGGAATTGCTACCATGATTGCTGTTCCCTTTGGTGTCATTGCCGCTATTTATCTAGCCGAGTTCGGTCGCGGCACTAAGTTAGCCTACTTGGTCAAGTTCTCCTGTAACGTACTTACCGGGGTTCCCGCCATTTTATGTGGCTTATTTGCTTACTCCATTGTCGTCAGACCCATGGGAGGATTTTCCGCTTTTTCCGGTGGGGTCGCTTTGGCTGTCTTGATGTTACCCATTATTATTCGCTCTACCGAAGAGGCTTTGTTATTGGTTCCTAATGAAATGCGGTTAGCTGCCACTGGTATTGGGGCTACCCGATTTCAAACTGTAGTGCAAATTGTCTTACCCGCCGCCCTAACTTCTATTGTCACAGGTGTTGTTCTCTCTGTCGCCCGCGCCTCTGGAGAAGCTGCACCCTTACTGTTTACCTCCTTTAACAATAACTTCTGGGCTGCTAATGTTTGGGAACCAGTTGCTACCCTACCTATCTTGATTTACTTTTTCTCGATTATTCCCTACAAAGCATCTCAGGCTTTGGCTTGGGCCGCCGCTTTGGTCCTGTTGTCACTTGTCCTTATTTTCAGCGTTTTAGCCCGCTATTTCAGCCGCAAAAAAACCTTTTAACTTACCCACCCCCTCCCTTTTTTTTGCTCACCTATTCTGCCTCACTGTTCTTTTAGCTTGACCAATTGGAGAAACCATGCAACAATATATTAGTGATGTGTCCGTAAATACTCGGCGCATTTTTGAGATTAAAAATCTATCGGTTTACTACAGCGGTGCGATCGCTCTCCGGGATGTTAACATGGATATCCTGGAGCGCAAGATTACCGCTTTTATTGGCCCCTCTGGCTGTGGTAAAAGTACCCTCTTACGCTGCTTTAACCGCACTAATGACCTGGTTCCTGGTGCTGAGGTTAAAGGGCTTTTGAATTACCGAGGTCAACCCCTCTATCGCAAGGGAGTTGATCCCGTTGTTGTCCGCCGCCGCATTGGTATGGTCTTTCAGCAGCCTAACCCTTTCCCTAAGACCATTTATGATAATGTCGCCTATGGTTTGCGCGTAAATGGAATTAAGGATAACTTAGATGAGAGGGTCGAAAAAGCCCTACGCAGCGCCGCCCTCTGGGATGAGGTTAAGGATAATATGAAAAAGTTGGGGACTTCTCTATCGGGAGGACAGCAGCAACGTTTATGTATCGCTAGGGCGATCGCTGTTCAACCCGATGTTATTTTGATGGATGAACCCTGTTCCGCTTTAGACCCCATTTCCACCATGCGAATTGAAGATTTGATGGCTGAACTAAAGGAACATTATACCATTGTCATTGTTACCCATAATATGCAGCAGGCTTCTCGCGTAGCTGATTATACCGCCTTCTTTAACGCCGAAGCCCTAGAAGGTGGTAAGCGCGTTGGTTATTTAGTCGAAGTAGATACCACTGAAAACATTTTTTCCTGTCCCCAAGACCAGCGAACTCATGATTATGTTAGTGGTCGTTTTGGCTAAACCATAAACCTCCATATATAGCAATATTACATGATGATTGGTAAAATTAAACCTACTCCCCCCGAATCCCATACGGCGGGGATGTTCATGGTTATCCTTAACTCTCATCACCCCGCTATATATCCCATTAATTCCCCAACTGTATTAATCAAGTTGTGGGGGTTCTATTTGTACAATTGCTCAACAATTCAGGAGTTAACTGCTCATGATGGATGCTAGTATTCCCGATACTGCTAATGTGACTGATACCGATATAGTCATCCATGCTGAAAATATTGATGTTTTCTATGGGGATTTTAAGGCAGTTCGCGGCGTGACTATGGACATTCTCCAAAAACGAGTAACCGCTTTTATCGGACCTTCTGGCTGCGGTAAAACTACTATTCTCCGCTGCTTTAATCGCATTAATGATTTGATTCCAGGCTTCAGGTTGTCCGGGAATATTTACTATCAGGGTCAGAATTTATACGATCCCATTGTCGATCCTGTCCAAGTGCGACGACAAATTGGTATGGTATTTCAGAAGCCTAACCCCTTCCCTAAGTCTATTTATGAAAATATCGCCTATGGGGTGCGCGTCAATGGTTTGGCTAAGTCTAAAGCTGATCTCGATGAAATTGTAGAGCGATCGCTCCGTCAGGCTGTACTGTGGGATGAAGTCAAGGACAAACTCCGACAAAGTGGTTTGGCTTTGTCTGGGGGTCAGCAACAACGTCTATGTATTGCGCGCGCGGTTTCCGTTCAACCTGATGTAATTCTCATGGATGAACCTTGCTCCGCTTTGGACCCTATTTCTACCATGCGGATTGAAGAACTCATTGTTGAGCTAAAACAACAATACACTATCATTATCGTTACCCATAATATGCAGCAAGCAACTAGGGTCGCTGATATGACTGCCTTTTTTAACGCTAAAGCCGAAGATGGTAGCAAGCGTTTTGGCTACCTCGTTGAGTTTAGCGATACTCACAGTCTGTTCCAAAATCCCCAAGAAGAAGCCACCCAACAATATGTTAGTGGTCGCTTTGGTTAAGCACAACCTATCCCCAAGAGGTCAGAAGCTACTTAATTAGCCCTGTCTGACCTCCCTCTGGTTGTGGTGATTGGTTGATGGTGTTTTGACGCTATGCGCCTTTCATCCAGTTTTTCAGTAAGTTATCCTTAACCATCCCTTGGCGAAAAACCTCGATTAGATACTCCTGAGCTTCTTCTAAACTTAGGTGTTTGACTTGTTCCTGGAGAACCTTGAGCTTGAATTGTTGCTCTATGCTTAGATTTCCTGGGGTTTGCATTGTTCGCTCCTCCTCTGAAATTCTAGGATTGAGACTACGGTTTTGGATTAAACCGTAATTTTTGTTTACCTGGAATGTAAATTATCGTAACATAAACTTGACAATCTGTCCATCATGGACATTTAGACACTAATCTATTTAACAAAACTTTGGATTTTCCGCTCTGATAGCCACAGACTCAGCCCTAACTGCCATAAAATAAACTGATAGCCGTCAGATTGGAGATTGAGTTAATGGATGCTATAGAATTTTTTAATATGAGTGCCGGAAGATGGCGATCGCTAAGGACTACCCATCACCTAGCTTTTCGTCAAGCCGAAAAAGGATTTTCTGATATCAATGTAACCTCCCTTACCGCTGATGACCCCCAGGTAGCCGAGATCTGCAAAATGCACGATATTGACCCGAGTTTGGCGGCGGGGGGCGCTCATGTCACCTGGAATGGCGAAATGGCTTGGGATAAGGAAGACGAAAATCATAAGGGTTCTACCGTATTTGCGATCGTACCAGACCCAGATGATCCGCGCCGGGGTCGAATGCTGCGGGAACGCGGTTATGCCGAAATTGTCCCCGTGATTGGACGTTTTGAGATGGACGAAGAGGACGGCTTAACCTTAATAACCGAATATGAAACCATGAGTTCCATTGAGCGTTTTTGGTTTGTGGGTCCTCATGTAAGAATGCGATCGAGTGCCGTCAAGCGGTTCGGAGGCTTCAACACCTCCACCTTCTGCACAGAAATCCGCATCGACTCTGATTCTAACACAACCACAACTTCCGAAGCCGACAAACCATCTGCTGATTTTATCTCAGCCTTTGGTTGGTAAAACCGTAACCCCCCTGAAGTCCCAAGGTTTTCAGGGGAGTTAGTTGTTGTGTTTTAGCGGCTACTAACTGGCTGGCTTTCAATAAACCATCAAAAACCATTATACCATAGCCATGACATCTATAACCACCGACAAAACATATACTTTTGAGGACTACCTCAAATATGATGATGGCACAGACAACCATTATGAATTAGTCAATGGACAATTAGAAATCATGAACCCACCAACCATCAGACATTTGCTAATCGCCGATTTTATCCGGGATACTTTAAAAGCCGAAATAACTCGGATGAATTCACCTTGGTTGTGTTTGAAAGAAGCCGGGGTGAGAACCTCACCGAGGAAGTCGCGATTGATGGATGTCTGTGTCGTATCCAGAGAAAAAGTTGTAGAATTGTTGGATGAATCGGCAGTTTTTCAAACGCCACCCATCCTAGTGGTGGAAGTGGTCAGTCCCGAATCGGTAAACCGGGATTATCGGTACAAAAGAACGGAATATGCGGCGGCGGAAATCCAGGAATATTGGATTGTAGATCCGATATTAAATAAGATATCGATTTTGCGGCTGGATGAGGGTTTATATGAAGAAACTGTGTTGACGGACAATCAACAAATAGTCTCTCAAGTTTTCCCGGAATTAAGGTTAAATATCGGAGACATTTTCGCAGCGGGCAATATTTTCACCTCCCCGGAAAATCCCCCGCAATCCTAAAAAGCGGGGTTATATCAGCCACGCAAACATTTAATAAACGGGGTTTCTAGTAGGTTGGCTGGTGCGATCGCTTTACAACACACTCGGACTCTAGTAGGTTGGGTGGAGCGATCGCTTTACACAAAACAGGCGGCTAGGCTGGGAGACTCTAGTAGGTTGGGTGGAGCGATCGCGAAACCCAACACAGTCGGCTAGGCTGGGAGTGGTTAAGTTTTGGTGGAGTTTACGGAGTTCACATAACCTACTCCTGGTGCGATCGCTTTACAACACACTCGGACTCTAGTAGGTTGGGTGGAGCGATCGCGAAACCCAACACAGTCGGCTAGGCTGGGAGTGGTTAAGTTTTGGTGGAGTTTACGGAGTTCACATAACCTACTCCTGGTGCGATCGCTTTACACAACACAGTCGGACTCTAGTAGGTTGGCTGGTGCGATCGCTTTACACAACACAGTCGGACTCTAGTAGGTTGGCTGGTGCGATCGCTTTACACAACAGACTCTGACTCTAGTAGGTTGGCTGGTGCGATCGCTTGACACAACACAGTCGGACTCTAGTAGGTTGGGTGGAGCGATCGCGAAACCCAACACAGTCGGCTAGGCTGGGAGTGGTTAAGTTTTTGTCAGGTTTCCTGGGTTCATATAACCTACTGATTTGTTGGGTTTACGGAGTTCACCCAACCTACTCCTGGTGCGATCGCTTTACACAAAACAGTCGGCTAGGCTGGGAGTGGTTAAGTTTTGGTGGGGTTTCCTGGGTTCACCCAACCTACTCCTGGTCATATTAAATCATGAAATATATGCTACAATTAGGAATAAAATTAATCAGCCCCAATTGGGATAGAGTCAACTGCTTATGACTGTACTCATCTCAGACGAAATCCTGGAAGCCTCTCAGCTTACCCCAAGCGAATTTCGCCAAGAAGTAGCATTACACCTGTTTCAAACCGGGCGTTTGACCTTGGGCTATGCCAGTAAATTGGCAGATATGCCATCCGGTGCTTTTCGCCAACTTCTGAAACAACGAGATATCCCGCTTTACTCCTACGATGTGGAAGATTTTGCCTTAGATATCAAGAATTTACGGGAGTTGGGACGCTTGTGATTGTCATTAGTGATACATCAGTAATCACTAACCTGGCGGCAATTCACCACCTAAAACTTCTGTCTCAACTTTACCATCAAGTGACTATTCCTGAATCTGTGTATCGGGAACTCGTTGATATTGACCCTCCCGTACCCGGAACTCTGGAAGTTCAAGGTGCAGCCTGGTTAAAAGTCAGAGCATTAGTTAACCGTAGTGTGGTTGAACAGCTTCAAAATGAGGTAAGGTTAGATCCGGGAGAGGCAGAGGCGATCGCTCTTGCCATAGAGCTTCAGGCAGATTTGTTGTTGATTGATGAGCGTCGGGGTCGAGCGGAGGCTGACCGTTTAGGCATCAAGATTACTGGATTGCTAGGCATTCTGGTTGAAGCCAAGCAGAAAAATTTAATTACTGCGGTCAAACCTCTGATGGATGCTCTGATTGCTACGTCAGAGTTTAGAGTATCTTCGGCTTTATACAACCAGATTTTGAATATGGTCAATGAAACTTAATCGATATCTGATCAACCCCGTTTCTGCCATAACCTTTGCCTCCTCACCCAAATCTGCCTCAGAAACCCCCTTTCTCAACCCCTCAACCCATCCCCCGCCGCAACTTTCTAGTAGTTGGCTGGTGCGATCGCTTTACACAACACAGTCGGACTCTAGTAGGTTGGCTGGTGCGATCGCGAAACCCAACACAGTCGGCTAGGCTGGGAGTGGTTAAGTTTTGGTGGAGTTTCCTGGGTTCACATAACCTACTCCTGGTGCTATAATTAGCTTAAATGGCTCAACAAAACCATGAATACAACTCAACTACGCGAAAAAGTCGCCAGCCAACTCAACAACCTCTCACCGGAAAGACTTGCCCTCGTTAGTGAGTTTCTCGACTCCCTAGAAACCTCCGAACCTACTCAATCCTCTGGCTGGCAAAAATTGCCCCCGCTAAAACCAGGGAAAACCGCCACAGATTTACTCAAAGTTGCCGGAACTTGGCAGGGGGTATATGGCGGATAAGTCGGCGAAAAAATCCGAAAACATCAGAGCATCAGCATCCAGCATAGGCTCTGTTGGGACAAAAGCATCAAACCACCTCAAGTGTTTTCGGTTGAGGAATGACCTCACCTTCCGCCTGCCAAGCTGCTAGATACATTTCAATCACTTCTTCCCCATTGCGGATTGCCTCTTCCCGAGTTTTTCCGTGAGTACAAGGCATCACGACCTGCTCAGAAAACTCGGGAATGGTGACTAGGAAAAGCTCATCTTCATCAGACCATTGAACAATCATGCTGTATCGACTCATGAATCTTCCTCCTCTCTCAACCCTTCCAGTTCAGTTAGCAGTTTTTCCAGTTGTTTTTCTAGGTAACGGGGCACATCATCTCCATCCTGACCTGAAATGGTCAGGGTTTTTCCAATCAGAGGATGTCGCCAACGCTCATGGCTGCCCTTACCGCGCTTAGGCAAGTAAACAAAGCCATACTGTGCAATTTGAGCTTTCAACTCTCGAATCTTCCGGGGCATTAGTATGATTTAGGCATTTTGGTCTAGTTTATCACTTTTTCCGTTTTCATAAAGATAACTCAACTATGTGGGGTTTCCTGCTACTAATTCGGCAACTCAGAAACCCCCTTTCTCAACCCATCAACCCATCCCCCGCCGCAACTTTCTAGTAGTTGGCTGGTGCGATCGCTTTACACAACACAGTCGGACTCTAGTAGGTTGGGTGGAGCGATCGCGAAACCCAACACAGTCGGCTAGGCTGGGAGCGCGATCGCTTTACACAACAGACTCGGACTCTAGTAGGTTGGGTGGAGCGATCGCGAAACCCAACACAGTCGGCTAGGCTGGGAGCGCGATCGCTTTACACAACAGACTCGGACTCTAGTAGGTTGGGTGGAGCGATCGCGAAACCCAACACAGTCGGCTAGGGCTGGCGATCGCTTTACACAACAGACTCGGACTCTAGTAGGTTGGGTGGAGCGATCGCGAAACCCAACACAGTCGGCTAGGCTGGGAGCGCGATCGCTTTACACAACAGACTCGGACTCTAGTAGGTTGGGTGGAGCGATCGCGAAACCCAACACAGTCGGCTAGGCTGGGAGCGCGATCGCTTTACACAACAGACTCGGACTCTAGTAGGTTGGGTGGAGCGATCGCGAAACCCAACACAGTCGGCTAGGCTGGGAGTGGTTAAGTTTTGGTCGGGTTTCCTGGGTTCACATAACCTACTCCTGGTGCGATCGCTTTACACAACAGACTCGGACTCTAGTAGGTTGGGTGGAGCGATCGCGAAACCCAACACAGTCGGCTAGGCTGGGAGTGGTTAAGTTTTGGTCGGGTTTCCTGGGTTCACATAACCTACTCCTGGTGCGATCGCTTTACACAACACAGTCGGACTCTAGTAGGTTGGCTGGTGCGATCGCGAAACCCAACACAGTCGGCTAGGCTGGGGGTAATTAAGTTTTTGTCAGGTTTCCTGGGTTCATATAACCTACTGATTTGTTGGGTTTACGGAGTTCACCCAACCTACTCCTGGTGCGATCGCTTTACACAACACAGTCGGCTAGGCTGGGAGCGCGATCGCTTCGTTTCACGCTCTTACCATCGAGCTTAATCCAGATTTGCTAAACTTGAGTTGCTACCATCAAACCTCAAATCTTTCAATAATCGCTAACCATTATGACCTTCCAACAATTGCAAAAACAAGTCTTAGATTTACCTCTAGGCGATCGCTGGGCATTGCTCAAACTCCTGGTGGAATCTTTGCAGCCAACTCCGCTGCCTTTTCCAGAGGCAACACCCACACTAGAAAGCACCCCTGGAGACGAAGACAATTCCCTGGAGCAATACTATGGCTGTATTGACGATGAAACATTTATCCGCCATCCCCAACCCGAACAAGGCGATCGCCAACCGATTATATGAGATTTTTGCTGGATACAAATAGCTGCATTATCTATTTACGCGGCAAGAACTTAGCTCTGAAGAAGAGATTGGAGTTTTATCGCAAAGAAGTTGCTGTGTGTTCAGTCGTCAAAGCAGAGCTTTTTTACGGTTCTATGAAAAGTGCCAATCCCGAAAAAAATCTCAGGTTACAGACAGAATTTCTCTCGCAATTTATCTCTCTTCCCTTTGATGATGTGGCGGCAAATTTATTTGGCATAATCCGATCGCAATTGGAATTTAAGGGGACTCCTATCGGGTCTTATGACTTACAAATTGCGGCGATCGCCCTGGCACATCATCTCACCCTAGTAACCCACAATGTCCGTGAATTTAGTCGAGTAGAGGGTTTACAGTGGGAAGATTGGGAGCCAGAGACATAGCGTTTCTTGCCCCCCTAACCGATCGTATAGAGATGATGGCTGCCTGTGATTCGTTTTAGCTGCCAACCCTGTTGTTCCACAATTTTACAGAGTGCTTTACCAGAAATCGATTTCATAAAGATAACTCAATGAACTGTTTTTCTGGGGTGACTTCCTGTTGTTCACTCGCCACTTCCAGCCAAAGAAAGAACTGCATCTGCAAGCATTTCTAACAACTCTTCATAGCTCGATGCCCAGGTGTGACAATTGGGAAGGGCGGGTACTGAACCTGGACTTCATCTTCTGGCCAAATCATTGCTTTAATCTTCATCGTTTGTCTCTAATGGCTATCTAATCAGGATTTTAGCCGATCTGTTAACACCTCACTCAGCAACCCACAGCCTAGAAACCGGGTTGCTGCGAACCGCACCTTTTTCCCGAAGCTGATTAGAGAAATCCGGTTTCTCACACCCCCTCCAACCGCAGAAAATGCACCACCCCCGCCTCATCCCCCGCCGCCACCGTTACCCCATCCGGTGCGATCGCACAGGAAGACATCGCAGCCTCCCCGGTAAAGGTGGCTAACTCTTTCCCCGTCTCCAAATCCCACAGTTTCAGGGTTTTATCCCAGGATGCCGAGACCGCTCGTTTCCCGTCCGGGGTAATGGCTACTGCTAGTACCGAGCTACTATGCCCGGTGAGGGTAGCCAGTTCCGTCCCGGTCTCCAAATCCCACAGTTTCAGGGTTCTATCCCCCGATGCCGAGACGGCTCGTTTCCCGTCGGGGGCGATCGCTACTGCATTTACCCAGCTACTATGCCCGGTGAGGGTAGCCAGTTCCGTCCCGGTCTCCAAATCCCACAGTTTCAGGGTTTTATCATCCGATGCCGAGACCGCTCGTTTCCCGTCGGGGGCGATCGCTACTGCCCATACCGAGCCACTATGCCCGGTGAGGGTAGCCAGTTCCGTCCCGGTCTCCAAATCCCACAGTTTCAGGGTTTCATCCTCCGATGCCGAGACCGCTCGTTTCCCGTCGGGGGCGATCGCTACTGCCCATACCGAGCCACTATGCCCGGTGAGGGTAGCCAGTTCCGTCCCGGTCTCCAAATCCCACAGTTTCAGGGTTTCATCCTCCGATGCCGAGACGGCTCGTTTCCCGTCCGGGGCGATCGCTACTGCCCATACCGAGCCACTATGCCCGGTGAGGGTAGCCAGTTCCGTCCCCGTCTCCAAATCCCACTGTTTCAGGGTGTTATCAAAGGATGCCGAGACCGCTCGTTTCCCGTCCGGGGCGATCGCTACTGCATTTACCCAGCTACTATGCCCGGTGAGGGTAGCCAGTTCCGTCCCCGTCTCCAAATCCCACAGTTTCAGGGTTCTATCCCAGGATGCCGAGACCGCTCGTTTCCCGTCGGGGGCGATCGCTACTGCCCATACCAAGCTACTATGCCCGGTGAGGGTAGCCAGTTCCGTCCCCGTCTCCAAATCCCACAGTTTCAGGGTTTTATAGGATGCCGAGACGGCTCGTTTCCCGTCGGGGGCGATCGCTACTGCTAGTACCGGGAGACTATGCCCGGTGAGGGTAGCCAGTTCCGTCCCCGTCTCCAAATCCCACAGTTTCAGGGTTTCATCCCTGGATGCCGAGACCGCTAGGAACCCGTCCGGGGCGATCGCTACTCCTCTTACCCAGCTACTATGCCCGGTGAGGGTAGCCAGTTCCGTCCCCGTCTCCAAATCCCACAGTTTCAGGGTGTTATCCCCCGATGCCGAGACCGCTCGTTTCCCGTCCGGGGCGATCGCTACTCCTCTTACCCAGCTACTATGCCCGGTGAGGGTAGCCAGTTCCGTCCCCGTCTCCAAATCCCACAGTTTCAGGGTTTTATCCTCCGATGCCGAGACCGCTCGTTTCCCGTCCGGGGTGATCGCTACTGCTGTTACCCAGCTACTATGCCCGGTGAGGGTAGCCAGTTCCCTCCCCGTCTCCAAATCCCACAGTTTCAGGGTGTCATCAAACGATGCCGAGACCGCTCGTTTCCCGTCGGGGGCGATCGCTACTGCTAGTACCGAGCTACTATGCCCGGTGAGGGTAGCCAGTTCCGTCCCGGTCTCCAAATCCCACAGTTTCAGGGTGTTATCCGAGGATGCCGAGACGGCTCGTTTCCCGTCGGGGGCGATCGCTACTGCATATACCCAGCCACTATGCCCGGTGAGGGTGCGAATTAGTGGCCCGCCGGGAGGGGTGAGATTAGCTGTGAGGGGACGAAACCAGGGTTTTTTCTGGGCTTGTTTTGCCTGTTCCAATAAAGCCACAATTTCTGGATTCTCAAAGGACAGCAACCGCCCCAGAAGTTGCCCCGCCAGTTGGGTTGTATCCGAGGCTAAAACATGAGCCGATAGCCGCAACGTCCCGGCGATTAATTGCAGGGTTTCCGTCTGTTCCGGGTTCAGCAAGACATCCGAACTCATCGCCAAATCGTAATCTTCTATTAACGCTTGCACCCCGCACTCCGCCAGTTTTGCCTGCATAAAGTCAAAATCCGTCAGCAATTGGTGCAGCCGTGCAGTTTGGGAGGCACGCCACAAACTTCCGGGCAAGGTTTCTAACAGCCACCGTCCGTCTTCTCTCGGTATTTTAGCTAATCGGTCTTTGAGTTCACCCATTGTTCAACTTAGGACTGGTAAGGTTAACCAAGGTTAGAGGAATTATCCCCCCAACTTCTGGAAAAAAGACGAGCTTTTTGGGGTTAATCCTGACCATAAAGCATTTCCCATGATTTATCCGCAATTTGCTCTTGTATCGGTGCCACCCAAGATTCAACCTCCTCCACGATATCCTGACGATAGAGGAAATCGTTAAAGCTCTTGTGGTAAATACTGTACAGTGGTTTTTCACCCGGTTTCCTTTGAATGCGGAGAAACTGCGACCACTCATCGAGTATCCCCTGCACCGTCAGCGAAATTTCTCCCGCCAATTGCGACAGTAACCGACAAGAAATCGGCTTAGTTTATAGTAAGTTGGCAGGTGCGATCGCTTTACACAACAGACTCGGACTCTAGTAGGTTGGGTGGAGCGATCGCGAAACCCAACACAGTCGGCTAGGCTGGGGGTGATTAAGTTTTTGTGGGGTTTCCTGGGTTCACATAACCTACTCCTGGTGCGATCGCTTTACACAACACAGTCGGACTCTAGTAGGTTGGCTGGTGCGATCGCTTTACACAACACACTCGGACTCTAGTAGGTTGGCTGGTGCGATCGCTTTACACAACACAGTCGGACTCTAGTAGGTTGGCTGGTGCGATCGCTTTACACAAAACATTCGGACTCTAGTAGGTTGGCTGGTGCGATCGCTTTACACAACACAGTCGGATTCTAGTAGGTTGGCTGGTGCGATCGCTTTACACAAAACAGTCGGACTCTAGTAGGTTGGCAGGTGCGATCGCTTTACACAAAACATTCGGCTAGGCTGGGGGTAATTAAGTTTTTGTGGAGTTTACGGAGTTCACATAACCTACTCCTGGTGCGATCGCTCTGGGTTCATATAACCTTGGCTATAGTGAATTTAAGCGTAATTATTCAAGGGGAAATTGTATGACCGGAAAACCACTAGAAATCGAGGGAATTTGGGAAGAAATTGTCAGCCATTCCGATGCCTTAGCAGGATGCCAAGTGCGGGTGACAGTTCTGCTCTATAAAACTTAAACAAAACCGGACATAGCCGGATATTGATGTTTATTTCTGGCTTCGTCCGGGACTGTCGGCAGCACCCCGTCCACAAGTGTAATCGTCTGAACCAGGCGATTTTTCTAAATTTATACTGGCGTTCAAATCTCTATCAATCTTCAGGCCACAGTTTGGACATTCAAAAGTCCGACGGACTAGGGGCATTTTTTGACGATAACCGCAATTAGAACACAGTTGACTGGATGGATAAAATCTATCCGCAATAATCAACTTTGAACCATAACGTTCTGCCTTGTAACCTAGTTGACGACGGAACTCATAAAATGAAGCATCAGCGATAGAACCCGCCAAACAATGATTTTTCAGCATACCTGACACATTCAAATCTTCAATGACTACTTGGCTGTGGTTCTTAGCCAAGAAAGTAGTTATTTTATGAATCGTGTCCCGCCGAATGTTTGCTACTCTTTGATGTAGCTTTTGAACTTTTAAGAGACATTTGGCCCAATTTTTCGAGCCTTTGACTTTGCGACTTAAATGACGTTGTAATCGAGCTAGTTTTTGGGTGGCTGCTTTATAAGCCTTGGGATTAGAGAATTGGGTCCCATCGGAGCAAGTCGCCAAATTGTTAATTCCTAGGTCAACCCCGATTCTCTCTCGATATTTCGGTGTAATTTCTGGCGTGATTTCTACGAAAAAGCTAATATACCAGTCACCTGCTTGGCGCGTTAGGGTGACTTTCTTAACCCAACTTTCGGGTTGTGCCTCAAATGTAGAAACCCAGCCCACAAAAGGCAGCTTATGGCGAGTTCCTGACAACTTGAATGGTTTGCCACAATTGTCAAGGGTAAAGCTATCATGGTGGCCTTTCTTCTTAAATTTAGGATAACTGCTTATTCCTTTGAAGAAGCGCTTAAAGGCATCCCCTAGATTAATGAAGGCATATTGATAAACTCTAGAAGACAATTCGGACATCCAAGGATATTGAGGTTTCACATAATTCGTAAAAACCTTTTTGATGGAGTTGACGTTAGGCTTGAGTCCCTCTTGATAAGCTGACATCCATAAGTGTAATCCCCAATTGAACACAAATCGAGCATACCCCGCGTGTTTGGCCATCAAGGTGGCTTGACGGTCATTGAGTTTTAGTTTTGTCCGGAAAGCTTTGTAAGGCATGATTGGATTTTACCATGAAGAATCCAACTTGATGAGTATGTCGTCAGGGAAATTTGGCATGGTCTGGGGTTTGACCGTATACTCATTATTGAGTTGCGAATCTTTTGGGGTATTGTACCTTATTGTCCTAAGATATAAAGCAAATCTTGGATTAAATTCTTGCTCTCTCGCCCACCCCAGTCCCCATCTCCAGACAACTCTGCCCCCTTTCGTCCGGCTGGCGATCGCTCTTTACTGAGACACGCCGGAACTTGGTCTGGTGATGACCTGGAGGATTGTCTAAACATGGTTTATGAGACTCGTCAGCCTCTGGAGTTTTAATGGTGTATCTGCTAGATACAAACGCCTGTAGCCGCGTGATTCAGGGAGATTTAACCGCGCCATCAACTCGATGGTTTAAGTGGGGGAATGGCAATCTGACAATTCTTGGTTCAGTTGTGCCAATGATATCCCGCCTTCTGTTTTGAGTCTAATTCGCGATTCTGTTAACATCTCGATAAAACTAGGATTCAAACTCAGACTCGCGGTTTCTAGATCCGCATCCCGAATCGGAATCAGGACAGCAGTGGCTTGAGCGTCAACGGTGATGATGATTGGTCGATCGCTCATCTGTTGGATATAATCAGCAAGCGATCGCCCGGAATGAACAGCCTCAACCCTGAACTCGCCGCCATTGGCTTCGAGATGTCCGGCGGCTTTAGCGATAAACTCAGGATGAGAATTAAAACTGTGGGTCAATTCATCAGCTAACCGAATCGACATTAGCGCCGCTTGAGGTTGTTCGTCAACTGTGATGATCAAAGGTTGGCGATCGAGGGTTGCCATATATTCGGTTAACGGGGCTGTAGCTTGCGATAAATTAAGAGTCTTCATCTGTTTCCTCCCATAAGCGATCGCCGAATCTAACTTGATTTCTGTCCTTGATGCCAACCGCCAAAATTTCCACAATAGCCTCCGGCTCTTCCTCTACATCATAGTACACACGCAACTGCCCAATCCGCAATTCCCAAGATGCCAAGGGATTAGGACGCATTAGCTTCCGGTTGCGGGTTTCCACAGTAGGTTGACTGGTGAGTTGTTGAGAAATCCCTTCGAGTACCATACTCCGTTGTCGCGCCGTCAACTCCCGGATCTGGTCGGCAGCGGTTGGCGAGATAATAACTTGATACGGCAAAGTTTAACCTCCTGCTGATGTGACAAAATAATATTGGCTATTCTCTCCCGTAACAGGCAGTTTACGCTTGCTTTATCGACTGATTTCAGACTTCCGGTTTTCTTTGGTGACTGTTTTGCATTGTGACCTTTGGCTTTCCATTCCTTGCAAATGTAGAAAATGAACTCCGCCCAAGACATCTCCCACCACAACCATTTATAGTAGGTTGGGTGGAGCGATCGCTTTACACAACACACTCTGACTCTAGTAGGTTGGCTGGTGCGATCGCTTTACACAACACACTCTGACTCTAGTAGGTTGGCAGGTGCGATCGCTTTACACAACACAGTCGGACTCTAGTAGGTTGGCAGGTGCGATCGCTTTACACAACACACTCTGACTCTAGTAGGTTGGCAGGTGCGATCGCTTTACACAACACAGTCGGACTCTAGTAGGTTGGGTGGAGCGATCGCGAAACCCAACACATTCGGCTAGGCTGGGAGTGGTTAAGTTTTGGTCGGGTTTCCTGGGTTCACATAACCTACTCCTGGTGCGATCGCTTTACACAACAGACTCGGACTCTAGTAGGTTGGGTGGAGCGATCGCGAAACCCAACACAGTCGGCTAGGCTGGGAGTGGTTAAGTTTTGGTGGGGTTTCCTGGGTTCACCCAACCTACTCCTAATGCTATAATTAGCTTAAATGGCTCAACTGTTTAAAACCGGGCGTTTGACGGTGGGCTATGTCAGTAAATCGGCATATATGCCCCTCCCTGCTTTTCAGCCAATTCTGAAACAGCAAGATATCCCGCTTGACTCTCAGGATGAGGTTAAATGACTACCAAAATAAGCGATCGCCAAATTTATGCTCGCCTAGGAATTACCCCTCAACAACTGGCTGAATTTTGCCAACGTTGGCAGATAGTTGAACTTGCCCTATTTGGATCCATTCTCCGAGATGACTTTAACGCCAATAGTGACGTAGATATTTTAGTCACCTTTCAGCCTAATCACTCTTGGGGTTTAGAGTTTATTCAAATGCGAGAACAACTCTCTACTCTTTTTAATCGTCCTGTTGATCTCATCACCCAACAAAGTATTCTCAATAGTCATAATGTTCTCCGTCGCCAGAGCATCCTCAATTCAGCAGAGGTCATCTATGGCCAAGGATAAACAGGCATTAATAGATATTCTAAAGGCTATCCAGCAGATTATTAGTTATGTTGAGGATATCAAAAAAGAAGACTTGCAACAAGATGATGAAAAACAGGCGGCTATTTTATATAGGATTATTATTGTTGGGGAAGCAACTAAACGATTATCCCCTGAATTTCGTCAACAATACCCCATGATTCCTTGGCGGGAAATGGCGGGTCTACGAGATGTGGCATGGCATTAGTCAAGGTGGTTAGGACGCAGCTTTGAGAACGGAATCCATGGCATCATGGAGAGAATCAAACTGCTCACGTGCAGTGGCGAATACGGGCTTTCAGCCACGACCAACATTTCTCTATCTTGTTGAGGTCTGGCGAATAAGGCGGTAGATAGAGTAAACGGCATTGAGCTGCCTCCACCAGTTCAGCAATCCGTCCCCCTTTATGAAACGTTGCATTGTCCAATACTAGAGTCTGACCTGGCTTCAATGTTGGAATTAAGATGAACTCCAACCACAACTCAAACACTGTCCGATGACAACAACCCTCAAAGCTAAAGGGAGCTAAGAGTTGTTGATGACACCATGCGGCTATCATACTTACCCTGCCCTGCCTCTTCCCTGATTTGAGTGCATGGAAGCGTTTTCCTTCCTCGCAGTAACCATAAGGGTAATCCGAGTCCTGACTATTCATGCCGGCTTCATCGAGGTAGACCACTTCTTCCGGCTCCATCTGTTCAATCTGAGCCATAAACTCCTCTCGCTGTTGCTCATCACGTTCTTGGTAGCCGTAAGTTTTTTTTCTGGTGAAGCCAATTTTCTTCAAGGCTCTGGATATGGTGCGAGGAGAGATGTCGTCATCCCAAAGTTCAGCCATTTGAGCTGCTGTTTTGTCGCCATGCTCTTGGGCAAAAGCCTTGAATTTTTGCCAGTCGGTAATTTTGTGGTTATTGCCAGGTCGGTGATGAGGTTTAGGGAGGAAGTCTCCGGTCTGTGCTTTTCTTTGCAGCCAGAGATTAATGGTGTTCCTGCTGACATGGAAAACTTGACTGGCTTCGGTTTTGGGCATACCGTCTAGTTCAATGGCATCAATCACTTTTTGTCTGAGGTCGTAACTATAGGGGGCTGGCATTTTTGGTCTTCTTAGTCATCTCGTCCTCTCCATTATACGTCCTAAGTGTTCTGTCTTGTGCTATAGCTCAGATTCGATGGCCTGGTCTTACCCCCTAAAGTTTCGTCGTTCTCAACCGGTGGGCGATAACGTACAAAATCAATACCGGCCGTCAGTGGCTGCTGGCGATAATGTACAGAATCAATACCGGCCGTCAGTGGCTGCTGGCGATAATGTACAGAATCAATCCCGGCTGTCAATGGCTTATGATTATCAATCTAAAGTTTCCTCTGTTCTGTCCGGGGCTTCTGTCCGCTCTGTTCCTTCTACTGCCGGTGCTGGGAATGGTCAGGGGCGTAAACCAAAATCGTGGAGAACTCATGGTATAAAAGGCTAAACGGAGTTGCTTTAGTTAAGGTGAGTCTGTCGATTAACAGAATTGCTCTCTTGACATTCCCCAAAATTGCGGGCATCTTATAAAAGAACACTTAGAGATTTCAACAATGGTTAAGAGTGAACATCGTGATGACCCGATGTCATCCCTTCAATCGCGAAAAAAATTTTTAGAACTCGACTTGTTAAGAGTCCTAGCTATTGCTTTGGTTATCTCCAGCCATGCAACGGCTTATCTAGGTTGGTCTCCTCATATTAACCAACTGATGAAATTCCCGGGATCTATTGGTGTGGGTCTGTTTCTCTATCTGTCAGGATTTCTTTGTCAACGCTCTCAAAACAATAATCAGTCTAATCAGACCAGATGGGAAGTTCTTCAGAAAAGACTTGTTCGGATTTTCCCTCTTTACTGGTTATCTCTTCTTGCTTTTATTGTAAT
Organism: Limnospira fusiformis SAG 85.79; assembly: GCF_012516315.1. Taxonomy (NCBI): domain Bacteria; kingdom Bacillati; phylum Cyanobacteriota; class Cyanophyceae; order Oscillatoriales; family Sirenicapillariaceae; genus Limnospira; species Limnospira fusiformis. The sequence continues at coordinate 6,025,736 of NZ_CP051185.1, forward strand.
ATTTCATTTTCTGTCAATTTTTCATAATTTCGATTTTTCTCCATTACCCACTACGGTAATAGCTCACTTTTTAGGTCTACATCTAGTTCTAAGAAGTAGTTACGTTTCTAGGAGCCCAACTCTCTGGTATATTGGTGGTTTGGTAATCTACTATTTACTTTTTAGTCTAATGAGCAAATTGAACTTTAAAAAGTTTTTGGCTCTAAACATATTACTTTTTGTATCGGCGATTTTGCTGAAAATATTTTTCAAGAATCAATCAATCCATATTATTGATAACAGGCTTATCATGAATTATCCTATTTTCTTAACAGGCGTGATTGTAGGTAAATTTGATCCAAATTTTTTGTTTTTAAGACGCTACATTAGATTGACTCTGTTTTTGTCTCTAACTGCTTCTTTACTTTTTAGGATTTTTTATGGACAGAATCTAATTGGGACTCACACTTTTTTGATTGATTGGCAGGACATAAAATTTTATTTGTACATTTTTGTATGGACAATATTTTTTCTGAATTTGGGGATACTCGTAACTCCATTAATGCTAAAAGCATCTAAGAAAATTGAGTATTTTGCGACGATTAGTTATGCTATATACCTATTTCATAGACCGATTTATGGACTAATCTATGGGTTACTTTTGAGCCTAGATTTAGGGTCAAAAACAATCAGAACTATTATGTTTCCACTTGCTACACTTCTACTAATAATCGCCTCACAGTATATCACGAGTTTTGATATTAATGTTCTCCAACCTAAAGCAACCCAGGTAATGAGAAAGCTCTTCCCTAAAACAGCCACGAAGTGAGCGACCGTCTTCTAGGGATAGGTAAGACCTATGTGAATATTTTACACGCCGCTTATTGAACATCTCTACATAATATAATAGTATTTGTAGAGTTTCTAATAAACTAATGGCAGAACCGAAGAAAATCGGCATGATAATTTTAGGTATCATGTTTACACTTGTTCTCTTGAGTGGGATTTGGGAGATGTGGAGTGTATATCAATTTGAGAGTCGGCCAACAAATATTGAAAGAGAAGCAGCTAAGTGGTTAAGAAATATGGAAAGAGAGAGAGAGAGAACCGAAAGACTTAGGCAGGAATACAGGGAAAGGCAGGAAGCGCAATGAGCTGGTTTTTAAATCTTCTTTGCCCCAAAAGTGGAAAGCGATCGCTTTTCGGGTTGAATACCTAGTGCCTTGTCTTGTCGTCACCAGGCGGCGCAGTTGTTTTGAGAAGACGATCGCCTATTCGGAGAAGTGGGCGACCGTCTACTAAGGATAGGTGAGACCTATGGGAATATTTTACACGCCGCCGGTCTAAAGTGAAAGTAGTTGCAGTTTGACGATTGGGGAATGGGGAGAGGCGATCGCGCTTGTGGTCGCCTCTTTTTTGGGCGGTTCACCGGTGACAGGAGAGGTTGTTGAGGCGGCGAGTCTTGGGGAGGTAAAACAAAATTAAGCACTCTGATTGTGCTCATAACAGAAATAAGACTCATTTTATTATTGGAGTGTTAAATAAATCGAGGCAAAACACTCTAATGATTTACATGATTTTAGATAGACCATACTGCAAAATTGGTTTCTCCAAACACCCCCAAAAAAGACTAAAACAATTACAGACTGGGAACCCTCGCCGATTAATATTATTGGCAGTATGTAACTTGCCTAATAGTTTTGAAAAAGAATTTCATCGTTTTTTTAAAAAATATAAATTCAATAATGAATGGTTTTTGATTCCACCCAATGAACTTGACTGCATTCTATTTGTATTGAAACTCATGGAAAATCAAGGGATTCAGTTAAAGTTGCCATTAGATGATTGCTAATCTAAAAAATCATCTTTCCCGTTCTAATGTTGTTAACTGATGGGGGATTGCGGTTGCCTTGGGAATACTTAGGCGATCGCATCCCGTCAGGTTGGCTGGTTTTAAGGCTCCGCTGAGTGGGTGAGTTGGCTGGTTTTAGAGGTAGGGCGATCGCATCTCCGACGGCTAACTGTAGAAGGTAGGTTGCCAAAAAGTTTCCCAGGTTTCCATTTTCCAGTAGGTGAGTTGAGAGGTAAGGCGATCGCATTTCCCAAAGATTTGACACTCTACGGCCTTCGGCCTTACTGGTTGACTGGTGAAAAGGATAGCGGGCGGTACACACCACTTATCGTAATGCACCACGCAGGGTCCCGCAGTCGGCTAGGCTGGGAGTGGTTAAGTTTTGGTCGGGTTTCCTGGGTTCACATAACCTACTCCTGGTGCGATCGCTTTACACAACACAGTCGGACTCTAGTAGGTTGGCTGGTGCGATCGCTTTACACAACACAGTCGGACTCTAGTAGGTTGGGTGGAGCGATCGCGAAACCCAACACAGTCGGCTAGGCTGGGGGTGATTAAGTTTTTGTGGGGTTTCCTGGGTTCACATAACCTACTCCTGGTGCGATCGCTTTACACAACACACTCGGACTCTAGTAGGTTGGCAGGTGCGATCGCTTTACACAACACACTCGGACTCTAGTAGGTTGGGTGGAGCGATCGCTTTACACAAAACACTCGGACTCTAGTAGGTTGGCAGGTGCGATCGCTTTACACAACACAGTCGGACTCTAGTAGGTTGGCAGGTGCGATCGCTTTACACAACACAGTCGGACTCTAGTAGGTTGGCAGGTGCGATCGCTTTACACAACACACTCTGACTCTAGTAGGTTGGCAGGTGCGATCGCTTTACACAACACACTCTGACTCTAGTAGGTTGGGTGGAGCGATCGCGAAACCCAACACATTCGGCTAGGCTGGGAGTGGTTAAGTTTTGGTCGGGTTTCCTGGGTTCACATAACCTACTCCTGGTGCGATCGCTTTACACAACACACTCGGACTCTAGTAGGTTGGCTGGTGCGATCGCTTTACACAACACAGTCGGCTAGGCTGGGAGTCGTTAAGTTTTGGTGGAGTTTCCTGGGTTCACATAACCTACTCCTGGTATGATCGCTCTCCTAATATGTGGGGTTTCCTGCTACTAATTCCGCCACTCAGAAACCCCCTTTCTCAACCCCTCAACCCCTCCAACCGCAGGAAATGCACCACCCCCGCCTCATCCCCCGCCGCCACCGTCACCCCATCCGGTGCAACCGCACAGGAAGACATCGCACCATCCCCGGTAAAGGTGGCTAACTCTTTCCCCGTCTCCAAATCCCACAGTTTCAGGGTGTAATCCCTGGATGCCGAGACCGCTCGTTTCCCGTCGGGGGCGATCGCTACTCCCCCTACCCAGCTACTATGCCCGGTGAGGGTAGCCAGTTCCGTCCCCGTCTCCAAATCCCACAGTTTCAGGGTGTTATCATAGGATGCCGAGACCGCTCGTTTCCCGTCCGGGGCGATCGCTACTGCATTTACCCCGCCACTATGCCCGGTGAGGGTAGCCAGTTCCGTCCCCGTCTCCAAATCCCACAGTTTCAGGGTGTTATCATCCGATGCCGAGACGGCTCGTTTCCTGCCGGGGGCGATCGCTACTGCTAGTACCTGGCCACTATGCCCGGTGAGGGTAGCCAGTTCCGTCCCCGTCTCCAAATCCCACAGTTTCAGGGTTTCATCCTCCGATGCCGAGACCGCTCGTTTCCCGTCCGGGGCGATCGCTACTGCTGTTACCCTGCTACTATGCCCGGTGAGGGTAGCCAGTTCCGTCCCCCTCTCCAAATCCCACAGTTTCAGGGTTTTATCATAGGATGCCGAGACCGCTCGTTTCCCGTCCGGGGCGATCGCTACTGCTCTTACCCCGCCACTATGCCCGGTGAGGGTAGCCAGTTCCGTCCCCGTCTCCAAATCCCACAGTTTCAGGGTGTTATCCCTGGATGCCGAGACCGCTCGTTTCCCGTCCGGGGCGATCGCTACTGCATTTACCCAGCGACTATGCCCGGTGAGGGTAGCCAGTTCCGTCCCCGTCTCCAAATCCCACAGTTTCAGGGTTTTATCATCGGATGCCGAGACCGCTCGTTTCCCGTCGGGGGCGATCGCTACTGCATTTACCGGGTCACTATGCCCTGTGAGGGTAGCCAGTTCCGTCCCCGTCTCCAAATCCCACAGTTTCAGGGTTTCATCCCACGATGCCGAGACCGCTCGTTTCCCGTCGGGGGCGATCGCTACTGCATTTACCCACCAACTATGTCCGCTGAGGGTAGCCAGTTCCGTCCCCGTCTCCAAATCCCACAGTTTCAGGGTGTTATCCCCCGATGCCGAGACCGCTCGTTTCCCGTCCGGGGCGATCGCTACTGCATTTACCCCGCTACTATGCCCGGTGAGGGTAGCCAGTTCCGTCCCCGTCTCCAAATCCCACAGTTTCAGGGTGTTATCCTCTGAACCGAACAACGAGCCGGATGCCGAGACCGCTCGTTTCCCGTCCGGGGCGATCGCTACTGCCCATACCGTGTTACTATGCCCGGTGAGGGTAGCCAGTTCCGTCCCCGTCTCCAAATCCCACAGTTTCAGGGTGTTATCATCCGATGCCGAGACGGCTCGTTTCCCGTCGGGGGCGATCGCTACTGCCATTACCCAGCCACTATGCCCGGTGAGGGTGGCCAGTTCCGTCCCCGTCTCCAAATCCCACAGTTTCAGGGTGTTATCATCGGATGCCGAGACGGCTCGTTTCCCGTCCGGGGCGATCGCTACTGCATTTACCCAGTCACTATGCCCGGTGAGGGTAGCCAGTTCCGTCCCCGTCTCCAAATCCCACAGTTTCAGGGTGTCATCCCAGGATGCCGAGACGGCTCGTTTCCCGTCCGGGGCGATCGCTACTGCTAGTACCTCGCCACTATGCCCTGTGAGGGTGCGAATTAGTGGCCCGCCGGGAGGGGTGAGATTAGCTGTGAGAGGACAAAACCAGGGTTTTCCACGCCATTGTTTTCCCTGTTCCAGTAAAGCCACAATTTCTGGATTCTCAAAGGACAGCAACCGCCCCCAAAGCTGCCCCGCCAGTTGGGTTGTATCCGAGGCTAAAATATGAGCCGATAGCCGCAACGTCCCCGCGATTAATTGCAGGGTTTCCGTCTGTTCCGGGTTCAGCAAGACATCCGAACTCATCGCCAAATCGTAATCTTCTATTAACGCTTGCACCCCGCACTCCGCCAGTTTTGCCTGCATAAAGTCAAAATCCGTCAGCACTTGGTGCAGCCGTGCAGTTTGGGCGGTGTTAACGAGATGCTTAGGGATTTCTTCTAAGGCATAGCGCCGCTTTTCTGGATATAATTTGTTGAGCCGTTCAATAAAGCTGGTCATAATTCATGGGTGGAAATAGAACAATTTATAGTAGGTTGGATTTCGCGATCGCTTTACACAACACAGTCGGCTAGGCTGGGAGTGGTTAAGTTTTGGTGGAGTTTCCTGGGTTCACATAACCTACTCCTGGTACGATCGCTCTCCTAATATGTGGGGTTTCCTGCTACTAATTCGGCAACTCAGAAACCCCCTTTCTCAACCCCTCAACCCCTCCAACCGCAGAAAATGCACCACCCCTGAACTATCCCCCGCCGCCACCGTCACCCCATCCGGTGCAACCGCACAGGAAAGCATCACACCATCCCCGGTAAAGGTGGCTAACTCTTTCCCCGTCTCCAAATCCCACAGTTTCAGGGTTTTATCATCGGATGCCGAGACCGCTCGTTTCCCGTCCGGGGCGATCGCTACTGCATTTACCCCGCCACTATGCCCTGTGAGGGTAGCCAGTTCCGTCCCCGTCTCCAAATCCCACAGTTTCAGGGTTTTATCCCTGGATGCCGAGACGGCTCGTTTCCCGTCGGGGGCGATCGCTACTGCCCATACCGTGTCACTATGCCCGGTGAGGGTAGCCAGTTCCGTCCCCGTCTCCAAATCCCACAGTTTCAGGGTTTTATCATCCGATGCCGAGACGGCTCGTTTCCCGTCGGGGGCGATCGCTACTGCATTTACCCCGCTACTATGCCCGGTGAGGGTAGCCAGTTCCGTCCCCGTCTCCAAATCCCACAGTTTCAGGGTGTTATCCTCTGAACCGAACAACGAGCCGGATGCCGAGACCGCTCGTTTCCCGTCGGGGGCGATCGCTACTGCATTTACCCCGCTACTATGCCCGGTGAGGGTAGCCAGTTCCGTCCCCGTCTCCAAATCCCACAGTTTCAGGGTGTTATCCTCTGAACCGAACAACGAGCCGGATGCCGAGACCGCTCGTTTCCCGTCCGGGGCGATCGCTACTGCCATTACCCAGCTACTATGCCCGGTGAGGGTAGCCAGTTCCCTCCCCGTCTCCAAATCCCACAGTTTCAGGGTGTTATCAAAGGATGCCGAGACGGCTCGTTTCCCGTCGGGGGCGATCGCTACTGCATTTACCCCGCTACTATGCCCGGTGAGGGTAGCCAGTTCCGTCCCCGTCTCCAAATCCCACAGTTTCAGGGTTTTATCCTTAGATGCCGAGACCGCTCGTTTCCCGTCCGGGGCGATCGCTACTGCCATTACCCAGCTACTATGCCCGGTGAGGGTAGCCAGTTCCGTCCCCGTCTCCAAATCCCACAGTTTCAGGGTTTTATCCACTGATGCCGAGACCGCTCGTTTCCCGTCGGGGGCGATCGCTACTGCCATTACCCAGCTACTATGCCCGGTGAGGGTAGCCAGTTCCGTCCCCGTCTCCAAATCCCACAGTTTCAGGGTTTTATCCACTGATGCCGAGACCGCTCGTTTCCCGTCGGGGGCGATCGCTACTGCATTTACCCCGCTACTATGCCCGGTGAGGGTAGCCAGTTCCGTCCCCGTCTCCAAATCCCACAGTTTCAGGGTGTTATCCTCTGAACCGAACAACGAGCCGGATGCCGAGACCGCTCGTTTCCCGTCCGGGGCGATCGCTACTGCATTTACCGGGCCACTATGCCCTCTGAGGGTAGCCAGTTCCGTCCCCGTCTCCAAATCCCACAGTTTCAGGGTGTTATCAAAGGATGCCGAGACGGCTCGTTTCCCGTCGGGGGCGATCGCTACTGCTAGTACCCAGCTACTATGCCCGGTGAGGGTAGCCAGTTCCGTCCCGGTCTCCAAATCCCACAGTTTCAGGGTGTCATCCCAGGATGCCGAGACCGCTCGTTTCCCGTCCGGGGCGATCGCTACTGCTCTTACCTCGTCACTATGCCCGGTGAGGGTAGCCAGTTCCGTCCCCGTCTCCAAATCCCACAGTTTCAGGGTGTTATCCCCCGATGCTGAGACGGCTCGTTTCCCGTCGGGAGCGATCGCTACTGCATTTACCTCGTCACTATGCCCGGTGAGGGTGCGAATTAGTGGCCCCCCTGGAGGGGTGAGATTAGCTGTGAGGGGACGAAACCAGGGTTTTTTCTGGGCTTGTTTCGCCTGTTCCAATAAAGCCACAATTTCTGGATGATCAAAAGACTGCAACCGCCCCAGAAGTTGCCCCGCTAGTTGGGTCTTATCCGGTTCTAAAATATGAGTCGATAGCCGCAACGTCCCCGCGATTAATTGCAGGGTTTCCGTCTGTTCCGGGTTCAGCAAGACATCCGAACTCATCGCCAAATCGTAATCTTCTATTAACGCTTGCACCCCGCACTCCGCCAGTTTTGCCTGCATAAAGTCAAAATCCGTCAGCAATTGGTGCAGCCGTGCAGTTTGGGCGGTGTTAACGAGATGCTTAGGGATTTCTTCTAAGGCATAGCGCCGCTTTTCTGGATATAATTTGTTGAGCCGTTCAATAAAGCTGGTCATAATTCATGGGTGGAAATAGAACAATTTATAGTAGGTTGGGTGGAGCGATCGCGAAACCCAACACAGTCGGCTAGGCTGGGGGTGATTAAGTTTTTGTGGGGTTTCCTGGGTTCACCAAACCTACTCCTAATGCGATCGCTCTAATATGTTGGGTTTCCTGGGTTCACCAAACCTACTCCTAATGCGATCGCTCTAATATGTTGGGTTTCCTGGGTTCACCAAACCTACTCCTAATGCGATCGCTCTAATATGTTGGGTTTCCTGGGTTCACCAAACCTACTCCTAATGCGATCGCTCTAATATGTTGGGTTTCCTGGGTTCACCAAACCTACTCCTAATGCGATCGCTCTAATATGTTGGGTTTCCTGGGTTCACATAACCTACTAATTCTCATCTGAACCATACAAACCCGCCCACAAATTATCAACGATCGCCTGTTCAATATCCCGCAAAGATATCCCCGCTTTTTGTACCGTTCGCTTCTTGAATAAAAAGTCCTGAAAACTCTTGTGGTAAATACTATAAACCTCATTATCCTCGACAATTCGATGGCGCAAAAACTGCTCCCATTCATCCAAAACATCCTGCACCGTTAACGGGTCTTCCTCCGCAAAATCCGCCAACAAATCGCAGGACACAGGTTTACAAGTTTTTGACAACAAATAGATGATTTTCAACTTCGTCCGAGGTAACGGCTTGGTCACCATTCCCATACGCCGCCAATGTTGCTCATAATATTGTTCCAAACCCTTGGGCAAATTTGCCAAGTTCAAATCGGCATATCTCCCCTTCTCAATGTCATTCAGAACATACTTTAAATACATGAAATTGCTTTCGCTATTCTCTGCCAAAAAGTCGATAAATTCCGCCTCTGTCACTCCTTGGGCAGTCAGCCAGCGTTGGATAGGTTCCCGTTGACAGCGATACCGAATAAACCGTCGGATATCTTCTAAATTGGCTTGATAATATTTATCGGACATCATATCAAACTCCTGCTGTGGTGCCGACACTACCAAAGGTAACAACTCCGGGCGTTTGGTGAGGATAAAATAAACCCCCCTGGGTAAATTTTCGGGCAGATAAAGCACATTTGCCCTCGAATTTTGGGTGCTTAAATCTACTTCATCCAAGGCATCCACGGCAATCACTAAACGGTCAGTTTTTGCCGCCGCTTCCGTTAATAACTTGCTTAAAAAATTGCCATTGCGGGTATTATCAGGATGCAGGGGTAAGTCATAAGCTAACCCATACCTTGTCATCAGTTGCTCGCAAATATTTTTCAGGAAATCTTCCGTGCTGGTGCGGTTTTCTGACAGGATATTAAAATAAGCCAAACATCCCGTTTGCTGCACATATCGCGCTAACAACGCGCTCTTACCCACGCCGGGGTCGGCTTCTATGATAAAATAACCATTGGCTTGTCTTCGGCAAAATTCCTCAATGGCATTAAAGACGAATTCCCTCCCCAAAAACTCCTGGGTTTTTTCCTCAATAAAAGCGGCAAAATCTGCGGGAACGGCGGCAGTCCCTTTTAAGGTTTTCAGCAATTGATTAAACCGTTCATCTAACCCCTGACAAGAGGCGATAAATGTATCCACTCCCTCATCAATTCTCCCCCGAATTTGCTGGAGTTCCTGGTCGATATTCCCCACTTTCCCGCTAATGTCGGTCAGAATATCGTGGGTTAAGGTATTAAAAACTACCTGATTATATTTTATTTCTAAGCGGAAATAATGCACTAATCCGGGTAAATATAAGTTGCGAAATGTGTTCAGCAACACGGGGGGCGCTTCCCTTAGCCACTGGTGTTCGGCTTCTAGCCGCTGCATCAATTTAGTCTGAATTGCCTTCAGTTCACTGCCTTGCCAACTTCCCTCACTGCCTTGGGGCTGTTCCCCTTCAACGATTATTAAGATTTGTTGCCCATCCTGCTTAATCTGGTCAATTCGTGCTATAATTAAGGGTTGATTACGCTTCCATTCCGGTGTTTTCTCACAGCAGCCACAAATATCATTTAGGATGCGCTCATGGGCTGTTAGCAGTGCTTTTTCAATGTCATGATTACGTTCCCCAGCCTTACGCTGCGCCCACTTATGACATTCGGAACCGACGACTCCCAACCCAGCACTAGCAAATAATGACAACATCTCAACAATCATGGTTTTACACCCCATCCCACACATCGGAGTTATTAATTAACATTGTAGCGGATTTCCCCCACGCAGTCAACGGCACGGCGACTAGATTATTGACAATCCCCCACCTGGGAAAAAGGGGGTTTTTGATGGTATAATTGGCGGGAGGTAAATATCAGTAGGGTGCGTGATAACCGGGATTTATGGGGGGAATATAAACACCATTTCCTCGGACGCACGGCGACTAATTACTGACCATCAATTACTAGGAATAAAGGGGGTTTCCGGGTGTGATTATCGGCGGCGGGAACGACTCCGGGAACCAGACCGACTCCCGGAACTAGACCGACTCCGGGTAACTGTAGAAGGAAGACTTCTATAGTTGGCTTTGACCCGCCTTTGGCGATAAAGAATAATTGTCTCGGGTTCTTCGGGTTCCATTTCTTCTGCTACCATTGAGGATGAGGTGGCTGATTGTTCGGTTTCCACGGGGTCTACTTCCAAGGTGGCGCGGATATCTCGGGCGAGATTAAATGCCAATTGCTTGAGGGCGGGTTCTTGGCTGTGGTTCAATAATTCGGCAGCTTTGCTGAAGTCGGCGGCGGCTTTTTCCAGGTGGTCGAGTTGATAATGAATTAACCCCCTATCTAAGTAGGCATTCGCTCGATTTGGGTCTAGGTCGATCGCTTTATTGTAATCGGTCAAAGCCTCTTCAAACCTCCCTAATTGCAGGTATTCTTCCCCGCGAAAATAGTATGGTTCAGGGCTTGACGAATTCACCCGAATTGCTGTAGTATAATTGGAGAGGGCTGATTGGTGGCTGTCCATGGCTGCGTAGGCAAAACCTCGATTTAGGTAAGCCTCCATCAGGGCGGGATTCAGTTCTACAGCCTGACTGAGAGTGACGATCGCAGCACTATAATTCCCGGCTTGGATTTTCTCCATGCCCCGATTGTTCAATTCTACCGCCTGGTGCGATCGCATGACATATTGGCTCACCACCGCCAGATTGTCCCGATATTCTTTCAGTTTCCCCTGGGCTTCTGCAAAGGTGGAGGAGTGCTGGGGGATGCTTTCCAATTGGGCGATCGTCTGCTGCCATTTGCGTTGCGCCTCTTCCCAAACCGCAGGGGGGTGGGGGGGGTTCTGCACGAGTTGCGAGGCGGACATGGCTCGCGTGATGGCTTCCTGGTAATTTTGGCGGGCTTTTTGTTCGGGTTCCAGCTTTTGTTGAACAACCTGTAACTGGGAACGTAAAAAAGTCAGTTCTTCCAACTCGGACTGTCTGGGAAATTTCGGGGCATTTTCTAGGCGTGCGATCGCCCCTTGTAGGTGGTCATGAGCGGCAGAAAGACTATCGTAACCGGAGAGGGTTTCCACCGCCCCCACGGAGTCTGTCAACAGTCGGGCTTGTGCGATCGCCTCCTGCTGCTGTTGTTTCACCCAGACCCCTGCACCCGCGACGATGGCGATCGCGATCGATACACCCAAAACAGTTCGGTTTGCCATGATATGATACCCCTACTATATGTCAATCCTACCATATCGGTTGTCCAGTAAGTCCCACCCCGAAATTGGGTAGAAAATCGACCGCCATTAATGATGGGGAAATCATGATTAATTGGATATATGATGGATTTGGTGCGTCAGTGACCCGACGAATCTTACCCAACTATCATCAATAATGGCTAAAGTCTCCCAAGAAGAACTAATTAAAGCAGCGATCGCAGGGGTTGCCGTGATCACCTTTCCCACAGACACAGTACCCGCCTTAGCAGCCCGTCCAGACAAGGCTGAAGCCATTTTTCAGACCAAACAACGCCCCCCCGATAAACCATTAATTTTGATGGGGGCTACAGCCGAAAGTCTATGGCAGTTTGTAGATAGCCTAGCCTGGGAATTAGAATGCTGGCAGCAAATCGCCCGTCAGTATTGGCCAGGAGCCTTAACCCTAGTGTTACCAGCATCTTCAGCAGTTCCCCCAGCCGTTAATCCCACCGATCCAACCACCATTGGTTTACGGGTTCCTAAGTGTGAAATTGCCCTAGAAATCCTCAAACGTACTGGCCCACTGGCTACCACTAGCGCTAATCTTTCGGGACAACCACCCCTATTAACCACGGCTGATATAGATAGGCAGTTTCCAGAAGTTCTGACCTTAAAGGACGCTCCCCCAGAGTCAGGGTCTGCCATTCCCTCAACAGTAGTGCGGTGGACAAAAAACGGAGATTGGGAAATACTGAGGAGGGGTGGGGTAGAGTTTGTCAGCCCCTTGCCCAAATCCAGATTTAAATAGCATATATCAACCAGCCAGAGTATGTCACAATTCAAGGGGGAGTGCTGTTGTTAGACTGATCTCAACTAATCGTGACAAACTCATGGGCTGGAATGAATTTATCTATTTGGGTGCAGGGCTGGGACTGGGTTGGTGGCTAGGTCAGCGCCAACTTTCCGGGGGGGGAATGAAACTCATGACCCCAAAACCGCCTTTGGCGAAAACTTCCCGATCGCCATTACCAGAGTCGGGGACCGGAGAATTGGATGCTATTAGCGATCCACAGGTGGCAGCCTTAGCCGAAAAATTGCAGCAGACGCGATTGGCTTATCATTTAGCCGTAGAAATGGCTCAGTTTAAGGCGGGTTTTTTAGCCCGTACCTCCCACGAGTTGCGATCGCCCCTAAATAGCATCATCGGCTTTTTACAGTTAATCCTTGCCGACCTATGCGAAAATCCACAAGAGGAAAGGGATTTTATCCAACAAGCCCATGATGCCACCCTGCGGATGATAGCGTTAATGGATGAGGTGATTATGGTGGCTAAAACCGAATATGGTAGCCAACAGATGAACCTGCAACCCCTGAAACTGGCTGAAATGTTGGCGGAGGTGGAACAACTCACCCACTTACAAGCGGCTAACCGCAGCATCCGCCTATCAATTATTCCCCCCGATCCGCAGGTATATGTAATTGGCGATCGCCCTCGCCTCAAGCAAGTTTTACTCAGTCTGGTCGATGGTGCGATCGCTGGGATGGAGTCTGGGAAGGTCCAAGTTTCCACCCACGTCGCCTCAGAGTCTGGCTATGTTCACATTTGGATTGATGACCAACGCCCCATCAGCGCCTGGAGTGAGTCCTGGGATTTACTCGAGTCTACCCTAAAATCCCCAGCCAGCAACAGCACCAACATTGACCCAACTGATATAGCCCTTTCGCCGGGGATGCGTCTATTAATGAATCAGACCCTATTGGGGTTGATGAATGGGCGCTTAGACGTGGTAGCAGTGCCGCCAGATTCAGAAAACAGAAATTTCACCCGCACTCAATGTTCCCTTCCCCTGGGCTGATTTTTAGCAATTACAGCTTAATGCGATCGCGATCGTTGGCGGGGGGGATGGGCTATCGGTGATTGAGGGACTCAACTGAGAAGAGTGCCGCCAATCATACCAGCCAGCAAAATCCAACCGATGATCACATTATCACGGAACATTTTGCCGTAAATCTCCCGAGAAATCTCTGGGTTTCGCAGTTGCCAATACTGACGCGCCCATAGAATCACCACTATAGCTAAAGCCAGCCAAGAAACAGGGTGCAGGTGCATTTGTAAGTCTACCCCCAACATCAAAGCCGCTGTACCCAGGAAAAATAAACCCACCGCATTCGGTGCAAAGTCCCCAAAAAATAGGGCGCTGGAGTTGATGCCCAATCGGCGATCGTCTTCGCGATCGCTCATAGCATAAACCGTATCAAACCCCAAGGTCCATAATACCGTCGCCCCCCATAGTAAACCCGTAGAGGCTTCTAGGCTACCATTGGCAGCACTCCAGCTAATTAAAACCGCAAATCCCCAGGCGATCGACAAAACCAATTGAGGGACTGGAAACACCCGTTTAGCTAAGGGATAGCAGATAATCACCGGAACCGCCGCCACAGACAACCAGAAACTGAGGGGATTAAGATATAGCGCCAACCCGAAAGCACAAGCAAACGCCACCAACCCCACCACAACACCAGTTTTAATCGTGAGGGCGCGACTCGCCAAGGGACGGTTACGGGTTCTTTCCACTTCCGGGTCAATGTTTCTATCCCATAAATCATTGACCACACAGCCAGCCGCACTGGTGGCTAGGCTACCAAAGACAATCACCAAAATCAGAGTTAAAGGCGGGGTTCCCCCTGTCGCTAAAAATATCGCCCAGAGGGCTGGAATCATTAAGATTAACCGTCCCGCTGGCTTATCCCACCGCAGCAGACGGACAACACTTAGCCAGGTAGGTTGTGGTTGATTCGCTTCTGTCACCATTATTATTTAAACCGCTCCAAAGCCAATTTTAATTAACATCGGGTAAATATTCCCTATCAAAAAATATAATTGCAGCCTTGAGGGTTGTCTCGGCTTGGCTACAGACCCCGAACTTGATGCGATCGCCTTTTGAGATATGTTGAGTATTTGTTCCGGATTTCTCCGTGTTCCAGTGCTTTATTTGTTCAGGCGGCTTGCTGACTGACTGTCCTCGTTTTCCGCCCTTTAGCTGACTTCATTCTGGCGGGGTGCGCGGATCTTCAGAGCTAATTAAGAATTATTCTTGCATATTGGGCGACTGATGGTATAAAAAAGAAGACTCGCTCTCGTTTTTTCCCTCACTGGGGGTCAAGTGGGGTCGGTCCAATCGCTTATTCATACTCACACTGATAATAAACCGTGTTCAAGACAACTAAACTACTGGTTAGCAATGTTTTACTGGCGATCGCTGCCACTGTGTTTGTAGTTCCTGCCGTGGCACAACCTCCCCAGATTTTAGCTCAAGCCACCTCCCAGGCGAACATCAATCAACTTAATGACCTGCTCCAAAAGGGGCGAGATCTCGTTAATAGTGGCAATATGGATGAAGCCCTCAATGTTTACCTTCAAGCCGTCCAGCTAGACAGCAGTGATGCTAAAATATATTCGGCTCTCGCCTATGTACAGGCCTTGCGGGGAGACTTTGAGGCGGCTGCTAAATTTTATCGGGACGCTATTACCCTCGATCCTCAAAATGCAGATTTTTACTACGGTTTGGGTTATACCCTAGCCCGGTTGCAAGACTACCCAGCAGCAGCACAAGCCTATCGGCGCGCTACCCAATTACAGAGAGATAACATTAATGCTCACCTGGGGTTAGCAGCCAGTTTATTTAGACAGCAAGACTATAGGGGAGCCATTCAAGCCTATCAAGCCGCCCTGGCTTTGGAACCTAATAGCTGGGAAGCTAACGCATCTATGGGAATGGCTTGGTTAAGACAAGGAAATGCTTCCCAATCTCTACAATTTCTACAACAGGCGATGGAGTTGGCTCCTAATCAGCCTAATATTTATCTGAAACTGGGTATAGCTTATTTGGAACAAGGCGATCGCACCGCCGCCCTCGATGCTTTTCAAGAGGCGGCGCGACTGTCTCCTTTTAATGGTGAAATTCAGTTCCAAATTGGGGAAATATTCCGCCTTCAAGAGAATTTTGAGGGTGCGATGCAAGCCTATCAACAAGCCTTAGCTATGGAACCGGATCTAGTGGCAGCTAATATGGCGATCGGTGAAATTCAGCTAAGATTAAGAGACTATATTGGTGCGATCGTCAGTTTCCGACGCGCCGCCGATCGCTTTGCTGACCAACCATCAGTTCACTATTATTTAGGTCTAGCCCTGAAAGAACGCGGAGGTCGAGAACCCCAGGCGATCGCCTCCTTTAGAAAAGCCCGCGAACTCTATGAGAAACAAGGCGATCGTGAAGGTGTCAGACAAGCCGAAGCCGCCTTGAGAGAACTCGAAGCTAATTAACTGGAATTCCCAACCCAGGTAGGAGCCTAAGCGTCCCTACCTGTTGTATATGGTTGACTAATTCTGAGCTAATTAGTTATGATCATCCCATGGGATCGGAACCGAACAATGATTGCCACGGTCAAATGTAATAATTAGTTTTAGTTTTTGGTGAGGAAGCATCATGGGTAAACTGAATAATCTTCAACAGCTATCCGAAAAAGTAGCACTAGCCAGCCTAGGAATTGGGATGTTGCTAGTGGGAGGACAACAGCCTTTAATGGCATCAAGTCCAACTGCTGAACCAACCCTTTCTGCTAGTGGTTCAGCACCGCGTATTTATCCTTACCAAAGTCTTTTGAATCCTGATGTACCTCCCCTCGATGACCCTTCCAAATTTTTACCCCTCGGAGAACAACAAGCACAACTAAAATTAGTTCTCCGTTTGGGAGAACGTCGGGTTTATGTATATCGAGGTGAGAGTCAAATAGCAAGCTATCCCGTAGCCGTAGGAAAACCCGGTTGGGAGACTCCCACCGGAACTTTCCAAGTTACTGAAAAAGTCGAAAATCCTCAGTGGCAAAATCCCTGGACAGGAGAAGTGCGCCCCGCCGGACCAAATAGCGCCCTAGGTTTGCGCTGGATTGGATTTTGGCATGATGGCAAGGATGCGATAGGATTTCATGGAACCCCGACAGTCAACTCCATTGGACAGGCGGCTTCTCATGGTTGCGTTCGGATGCGGAATGAGGATATAGTGGCGCTATTTGAAAAGGTGGAAATGGGGACTGTGGTTATGGTGCTTCCCTAGGCTAGTTTCGGGATCTTCCCTAGTTCCGGCAGCGGGTTGCTACTCCAAACGGAAACCGACCGCCCCCCAGGGGGAAGTCGGTAAGAGTTAGGATCAACAATGGAACTGTGGGATTTATTTTTTCATAAAGGCTTGGGCTTGACTGATCGCCGCACTACCGATTTTAAACAAAGCCCAGCCGCCAGCAACGATCAACGGTAACAAAACCACAACAATCCGAAGATCCAAATCCATTTGCTCTCCTCCTGAATTTTTAAAGAAATCTTTATATTCCTATTTGTACCGCATTTTTGCCAATGCCTCAAGGGGTTAGCCAGTAATTATCATTTTAGTCAAAACCTGTTCCAGTCCACAAAGCCCTGTTTGACATCCTCAGATCTCAAACGATCGCCTTCTCCGTCGCAATTGATAGAACTGATGTAAACTTAGATTTAGGCATAATTTCAGAATCAGACCACCAGGAGTTGATCCCAGAGGAGACTAATGCCTCGAAAATTGCCTGATTCTGTCGATGTGCATAATTGATCTATGCTTGAGGGGGTAATGGTCATGGCTACAGATCGTCGCGTTTCCCGCGTGGCTTCACTGATTAAACGGGAGGTTAGCCAAGTATTGCTCTACGACATCAAAGACGATCGCGTGGGAATTGGAATGGTCAGTATTACCGAAGTTGAAGTGTCCGGGGATTTGCAACACGCTAAAATTTTTGTGAGTATCTATGGGACCGAAGAAGCACGCCGCTCAACTATGGAAGGGTTGCGATCGGCAACTGGCTATATTCGTTCCCATTTAGGAAAGCATATCCGTTTACGACGTACTCCAGAAGTGGTGTTTCTCGAAGATCGTTCCCTTGAACGTGGGGATAAAATTATTGAGCTGTTAAATCAGATTTCTCACGAACACAAAAACTCAGATACAGCCGGGGATACCACTCAGGAAGATGACCCGGAAGCACAACAGTAACTCACGCAAAGGTAATTCATAATCAATGAGTGTACTCTCGTCCCAGGTGGCTCAAATGGTGGTCGTGCGTGCTAGTGGTCATCTGTTTGACCACCAAATTCGCTATCCGGCTTGGGAACCGGGACGCGATCGCCTCCAATACTGGTTACAGGAATTAGGGGTCGGTGGAGTCATTTTTGTTGATGGTAGCGCGGCGGAAATGGCTGCTAGAACTAAATTGCTTCAGTCCTGGGCGAAAGTCCCCCTATTTTTGGCTGCGGATATTGAGGAGGGAGTAGGACAGCGTTTTGCTGGGGCGACTTGGTTTCCACCACCAATGGCTTTGGGGTCGATCGCTAATCATAACCTAAGTCTGGCTGAGGATTATGCGGAAAAAATGGGGGCTATTACCGCCTCGGAGGCTCTGGCTATAGGCTTAAATTGGGTTCTGGGTCCGGTGGTGGATGTTAATAACAATCCTGATAATCCCGTGATTAATGTGCGCTCTTTTGGGGATAATCCAGAAACCGTTAGTAATTTAGCCAGCGCCTTTATCCGGGGTTGTCAAAAATACCCCGTCCTAACTACGGCGAAGCATTTTCCCGGTCATGGAGATACAGCCGTAGATTCCCATATTGAGTTACCAATGTTACCTCATTCGGCGGAGAGGTTGGCAAGGGTTGAGTTACCCCCCTTTCAAAGGGCGATCGCTGCTGGGGTTGATAGTGTCATGAGCGCTCACTTATTGATTCCGGCTTGGGATAGGGAACTACCTGCTACCTTATCCCCGAAAATTTTGACCGAAAAATTGCGACAGGAATTGTGCTTTGACGGGTTGATTGTTACTGATGCTTTGGTCATGGGGGCGATCGCCCGTGGTTACAGTTTAGCGAGTAGCTCCGTATTGGCAGTAAAGGCCGGGGCTGATATCCTATTAATGCCTGAAGATCCCGAAGTCACTATTCGCGCCATAGTACAAGCCGTCGAAAATGGTGAGATTTCCCCAGAAAGGATAGCTGCTTCTTGCGATCGCATCAATAAAGCCAAGGAGAAAATTTCTACCCGTCAGGTTTCTGACCTAAATTTGGATTCTTTATCGACTCCAATCGCTGTTGAAACTGTAAGTTTGATTTTGCAACAGTCCCAGGTTAGCCCCCGGTTAGACCTTCAGCCCCCCATAGCGCCACCAAACAATCTACAACCAGCCGAGTGGCGGAATTTGGTGATTGTCGATGATTTGCTTTCCTGTCGGTTTCTGGGACATCATACCCCGGCGATCGCTTATCCCGCCAAATTGGGCTGGAAATTACAACTTATCGATCGCAATAGTGGGACCAACCCAGCCGCCGAAACCGGATTTTCCCCCACTTTGCTACAGTTATTTATTCGCGGTAATCCTTTTGGCTGGACTGCTGGATTAACTGAAATAGCCAGGGTTTGGTTTAAAAAATTGTTAAAAACTGGGGAACTCAAGGCACTGGCGATTTATGGTAGTCCGTATACTCTCCAAGAGTTTTTGCCCGAAATTCCCGATGATGTGCCATTCGTGTTTTCATACGGCCAAATTCCCCCAGCCCAGGCGATCGCCTTAGAAAGTCTCTTCCCGTGCGTCAAAGCATAAAGCGTATCCTTTCCCCAATGGTTGATCCCGTGCGTGTGCACCCCACGCACATAATGAAAAATCTGTGCCATACTAAAACCGGGAAAACTAAATCAATGGTTTTTCCCGATTCCATAGACTCTTGTTTATAGAATGTGTAGTTTTGGACTAATGGGCGCACTGGCTATCCTGTGGGTTATGGCTTCCGTAACCCACTAACCAGTATCATCTCCTAGGTCAGACAACTTGCTGATTTAATCAAGTCCACCGTCAAAACTGCCCAGAGTCCCCCAAATCCGGGAGATTAGTCGTTTTGATTATATTTATCAAAGTTTCCAGGTAAATTGTATTCACTTATACTGAAAAAAAACCCTTCCCTAAATCTCGATTTTGGATTATATTGATACCAATGCCAAAAATAATCAGGCAAGCAACCCCATGAGGGCGAAATATGACTTACACCACCGTTCAATACTCACTTGACGTCATTAAAGACGAAGTACGCAATCTCCTACATAAAGGTATGATCAGCCGTCAGCAGCCGATCTATACATTGTGCCAGTACATTCCAGCTAGGGAGTGGGCTTGCATCGAGTACGAACTGGAGGCGTTTAACTTCCTCCTGCGTGACCGCATAGGCGATCTGGTTGGCCGTGAAAAGTGGGACAACGACTAAGGTTTAACTAGCTTTCGGGTACAATGTTAGAAATTTACGTCACAGTCCGACCTGGGACTGAAAGTTGGGGCTCCCAGCCCTGCCCTACTGGGGCGACTTTAAATAAAAGATATAACCAGTGGGTGGTTTGACCGAAATTCCAAACCGCCCAGTTAGCAAGCGATTTTAAGATCCAATCCGGTTCAGGATAAATAAACCCAGACCGCCAATATAATCCCAAGGCGGAACAGGTTGGTTTACCCTAACCCGTAGCAGAGACAAGTCATGGCTTGTCTCTGCTATCATTGACTAGCGGGCTACAGCAGTTTTCTTAGCGTCTTCTGAGGCTAGGAATTTCTCCAACTCTGTTAATGCTTCCGCGTCTACCTTAGTTTGCATGGGGCAGAATTTCGGACCGCACATAGAGCAAAACTCAGCAGTTTTGTAGATGTCCGCCGGGAGAGTTTCGTCGTGATACTCGCGGGCGCGTTCAGGGTCTAGGGATAATTCAAACTGCTTGTTCCAGTCGAAATTATAACGGGCTGCGGACAATTCATCATCGCGATCGCGCGCCCCTGGACGATGGCGGGCGATATCTGCTGCATGAGCGGCAATTTTATAGGCAATCAAGCCATTACGGACATCCTCAGCATCAGGGAGTCCTAAATGTTCTTTAGGTGTCACATAACAGAGCATAGCAGTTCCATACCATCCCGCCATAGCCGCACCAATAGCAGACGTAATATGGTCATAACCGGGCGCAATATCTGTCACCAAAGGACCCAACACATAGAAAGGCGCTTCGGAACACTCTTCCATTTGTTTTTTAACGTTAAACTCAATTTGATCCATTGGCACATGACCAGGACCTTCTACCATCACCTGCACATCATGTTCCCAGGCGCGGCGAGTTAACTGTCCCAAGGTTTTCAATTCAGCCAGTTGTGCTTCGTCTGATGCGTCATGGGTACAACCGGGACGCAAGGAATCCCCCAAACTAAAAGAGACATCATATTTTTTGAAGATTTCGATAATGTCATCAAAATGAGTATAGAGGGGATTTTGCTTATGGTGATGGAGCATCCACCGGGCAATAATACCACCGCCACGAGACACAATTCCGGTAATCCGGTTACGGACTAAGGGCAGATATTGAATGAGAATGCCAGCATGGATAGTCATATAATCGACTCCCTGCTGGGCGTGTTTCTCAATGATATGCAGAAAGTCGTCTGCAGTGAGTTTCTCAATGCTACCGTGAACGCTTTCTAAGGCTTGATAAATGGGTACTGTACCAATGGGAACCGGGGAAGCGTTAATGACGGCGGTGCGAATAGCATCGAGGTTTCCTCCACCTGTAGACAGGTCCATAACCGTGTCTGCGCCATATTTAACGGCTAATTTCAGCTTGTCTACTTCTTCTTCGAGGCTGGAAGAGTTGGGGGATGCGCCGATATTGGCGTTGACTTTACATTTAGAGGCAATGCCAATACACATTGGCTCTAGGTTGGTATGATTGATATTAGCGGGAATAATCATCCGACCCCGTGCAACTTCCTCGCGAATTAAATCAGGGCTTAGATTTTCGCGGGTGGCGACGTAGTGCATTTCCTCGGTGATGATTCCCTGGCGGGCATAGTGCATTTGAGATACATTAGCCTGTCCACGTCGGTTGGCAACCCATTGAGATCGCATAAGTATTTCCTCTGTTAGTTACAGCTTCCCTACGCCGGTACTAGCCGGACTCAGGTTCCAAGGGTGTCTCTCAGCCTGGACTTCGCAGGCACCCCTAGCTTGATGAATGTTTAGTTGATGATGTTAGCACTTATGTTGAGATTTGATCTAGGGTCTGTTAACAATTATTTATGTATTTTTCTGTAGAGTGCATCAGATTTGGCTATGGTCTGACGCACTCTAGGGGACTTCTGAAGGACTAGAGGATTTTGGTTAGGGTAAGGTTGAGAATGCCATTATTGTAGTCTACTTGAACGCGATCGCGACAGACGCTTTGAGGGAGAGCGATCAGTTGACGAAAGGGAACTTGGGAATTATTAAGGGTTCCCGAAATGATGGCAGCTTCTCCGGTGATGAGAATGTCTAAATCATCTTCACATAAATCGGGAATGGTCATGTTGATCATCAGGTGATCGGGGCTGTCTTTAATGGCGATGATGGGTTGGAAATTACTGCCGCCATTGATGAGTTCATCTTCGCCATAAACTTGTTCGATGTTACGGCTAATTTCGGCAGATTTTTTAAATGTGTGTGAGAAGTCGATGACCATGGTTACAATTCCTAAAACGCGGTTTTATCTTCAGAAAACAGGATTTTTTGAGGTTGAAATACAGGGTTAAAAACCATAATTTCGGATGCGGAAATTTCGGATTTTTAAAGTTTTTTGTCAACCGGATTTAACTGTTGTTAAACACCAAGTAAATCGGCATCTGGAATAGGGGGCTGTTTCTGCCAAAATCCTGTATCCCCACGAGGCTCTTTGAGAACCTGCCGGGACTCAGTTGGTATGAGAATCAAAATTGATTCGCCTCCCCAAGGCTATGCCGATAATAGATGTTCAGATTAACTGAATTTATGATGAAGATTCATCCATGGGAAGAGTTGGTGCTGATGTAGGACTCACGGTGCGTCCAACGATCGCCTTATGACTTTCCCGTGAAGAAAGCATTTCAACAGCGATCGCTTCTACCTGTATCTCCAAGGTGCCATAGATAATGTCGAGGTCAACCGTTGCTTCAATTTGATCGAAGCCGTTGGGTGAGAACTCGGTAATCCAACGCGGCCCGTCTACAATATTGCGGGACTGCCGATCATATATCCATATTTTGACATATATGCGGGGCAAGTTGTCGGGGATTTGCACGCGAACTTTTAAAGACTTTCCGGCGGTAGGATTAACGGTGAGGATATCTAAAATCGGAACCGGAATTTCTTGGTCTTCGGGTATGACAGATGGTGTTGTGGTGCTACTCCCTCCTCTCAAGGTGCTATAAGGCCTCCCCATCCCTGAAAATGGCCTGCTAGAGGGGGGTTCGGTAGTCAACCCCTTCCCTTGGGGAAATACCGCAGAATCCGCCCTGGTTTGGGGGAAGACAACAGGAGGTTCGAGGGATTCATAATCTACGACAATTTCCTCGGCTTCCAATTCTGTGACCAAGGGGCTGAATTCATAATTAGGTGGTGGGGTCTGATTCTCGTCTGGCACTAATGGTTCTGCTGGTGAGGAAACGGCTGTGTCATCAGAAGCTGAGGAAGATGCTTGTTTCATCCAGTGAGACAGATCTCGATCTTTGGCTAGGGAACTTAATCGACTCAAAAATCGCTCTTCTAAATTCAGATGAGGTAAAGCCTTTTTCGCTGCCGGGGAAGTGGCTGTGGAAGTATTGGTATGGGTCGCATCTGTTGGCTCTGGTGATGAGTCGATAGGGGTTTCTGGTGGGTCTGTATTGAGCAGGTCAGTATTGCTGTCTTCGTTGGGGTCTGTTTGACCGGCACCCTCCTCGGGTGTTTTGGCGACAGAACCCTCGGATGTAGAGGTGGCTAATGGTAGGGTAGGGGATGCTGGCGGTTTTGGGTTGACGAATGGAAGTGCGATCGCCTCTGAATTGGGACTCGAAGGGATGTTAAGGATATTAGACCAGGGGTGGGGTTCTGTCTGTGCTGTTGGATCAGCAGAGATAAAATTGCCAAAGCTGGGCAATTCTAGGGCAGTCTGAGGCTTACCTTGAGCATTTACAGGCTGGCTTTGTGTTTCTTTATTTACTACGGCTAAGGGGGCTGGCTCCGCCGCTGGGAGTGGTATAAATGAATTTTCGACTAGGGGTTCGTTGGGTTGAGCGTCAATTTCTAGCTCCTCTGGTAATGGGTCTAAAAACTGTTCGACCAACATGGTGATATTGAAAGAATTGCGGACGGGGGGATGCTGATCACTGTAAAAAACGACCTCTCCCAAAACTAATCGGGTTTTGCATTCAAAGGGTACATAAATAGCTGCGGAAAATGGCACAGGTAAAACAGACTGTGGTACGGGTTGGCGAACATCATAGAGAATTTCGGAGGCTTGAGGCGATCGCAAACATATCTGTAATTGAGGATTAGAAACTACCATAGA
The DNA here is from genome assembly GCF_012516315.1 of Limnospira fusiformis SAG 85.79. Taxonomy (NCBI): domain Bacteria; kingdom Bacillati; phylum Cyanobacteriota; class Cyanophyceae; order Oscillatoriales; family Sirenicapillariaceae; genus Limnospira; species Limnospira fusiformis. The sequence continues at coordinate 6,049,510 of NZ_CP051185.1, forward strand.
GGTGATAGCTTCCATATAAGGGTCAGAGTCCGGGTCAGATTTAATCCTAATCTGTCCAGATAGTAAAACGGCGCTACCAAACTCGACCACATAGCTATGGCGTTCTAGGATAAGTTCTATGGAAATATCCTCTGCGGTCAAGTCTGCGGTTTCGTTTATGGCGACACTACTGCTTAGTTCCTGTGCGATCGCGGTTTCTTGGTTGGCTTCTGGCTGAGGTTCCCCAGGGTAGAGGTCTGTAAGATTAGAATCACTGGTTTTTTCTGATGGTGTCGTGGGTGTCACCGACTCTAAATCCGTCTGTTGTGGTAGGCTATCTTGAATGGCTGACCCATCCTCCAATATTTCCTCAGAGTCAATCTCAGAGTCAATCTCAGTGTTGGCTAGTACCTGTAGTTTCATTGTGGCACGCCAAGTATTTCCTAAAAGTCCGGCTCTTAAATCTGGCGAACAGGAAAACTCCCAAATTCCGGGTTTGAGGCTAGTATAGGGGATTACGACCATTAAACCCTCTGAGTTCATATAACTTTTCAGGGTCTTAATGCGGCGCACTGGGGGGTCTTCGTCTATAGCGTCATAAACAATCCTAATTTCAATTTCCTGATCTTGATGGGACCCACGACAAACAATGCGATACCGACCTTCTAACACCTGAACATCAGGAGACTCCAGGGGTAGCCAAGTGTTATCCCCTTCCCGTTGTAGTAGGAATTCTAGGTTATCCATCATTAGCACCTCTGCCAACATCCTGGGTATCATTTGCTGTTGAGACTAGCACTATGGGTGCTGTTGGTGATTATAGGTGCTTTTGGTGATTATAGGCGATCGCTTCAACCTAATCATACCAGGACACTTTTTCCACGGGCAGTTTTTCCGCTTCAAAATCCGAAGGATACCATTTTAGATCTCGTTAGTTCGTAAGAGCTGGCTACTTGTTGCCATTGTTTCTGCGCGATCGCATATTTCGCTATCCAGAATGGTTCAATCGTCACTCGGTGCTGTGGTTTTTCTGTATGCAAAATTTTCCACATTTCCAGGTGAACCCATCAGAAATCTTCCCCCAGGGATAAACACCATTTCTAGGGTGACTTCATCTCTCAGATTTTCTATGAAATTTTGGGCTTGACTTCCGCGACGACTCATTCTTAGTTGAGGAAAAAATCAAGCATATAGCCATGTTACCCCCACGGCTTCAATTATAGCGATCGCCATCCCGGTTGTCAACCCCCCACCCCTCTCGTCGCGCCGATTTTTTGTTAAGTTTTGTTAAGTTGAAGTTGGGGGGCTATGAATTGTGGCTTAACCTGAAGGTAGGTTGAGGAAAAAATCAAGCATATAGCCATGTTACCCCCACGGCTTCAATTATAGCGATCGCCATCCCGGTTGTCAACCCCCCACCCCTCTCGTCGCGCCGATTTTTTTTTAAGTTTTGTTAAGTTGAAGTTGGGGGGCTATGAATTGTGGCTTAACCTGAAGGTAGGTTGAGGAAAAAATCAAGCGTATAGCCATGTTACCCCCACGGTTTCAATTATAGCGATCGCCATCCCGGTTGTCAACCCCCCATCTCTCTCGTCGCGCCGATTTTTTGTTAAGTTTTGTTAAGTTGAAGTTGGGGGGCTATGAATTGTGGCTTAACCTGAAGGTAGGTTGAGGAAAAAATCAAGCGTATAGCCATGTTACCCCCACGGTTTCAATTATAGCGATCGCCATCCCGGTTGTCAACCCCTCATCTCTCTCGTCGCGCCGATTTTTTGTTAAGTTTTGTTAAGTTGAAGTTGGGGGGCTATGAATCGTGGCTTAACCTGAAGGTAGGTTGAGGAAAAAATCAAGCGTATAGCCATGTTACCCCCACGGCTTCAATTATAGCGATCGCCATCCCGGTTGTCAACCCCTCATCTCTCTCGTCGCGCCGATTTTTTGTTAAGTTTTGTTAAGTTGAAGTTGGGGGGCTATGAATCGTGGCTTAACCTGAAGGTAGGTTGAGGAAAAAATCAAGCGTATAGCCATGTTACCCCCACGGCTTCAATTATAGCGATCGCCATCCCGGTTGTCAACCCCTCATCTCTCTCGTCGCGCCGATTTTTTGTTAAGTTTTGTTAAGTTGAAGTTGGGGGGCTATGAATTGTGGCTTAACCTGAAGGTAGGTTGAGGAAAAAATCAAGCGTATAGCCATGTTACCCCCACGGTTTCAATTATAGCGATCGCCATCCCGGTTGTCAACCCCTCATCTCTCTCGTCGCGCCGATTTTTTTTTAAGTTTTGTTAAGTTGGGTGATACTTGGGGGGGCTATGAATCGTGGCTTTACCTGAAAGTAGGTTGAATAAAAAATCAAGCATATAGCCATGTTACCCCCACGGCTTCAATTATAGCGATCGCCATCCCGGTTGTCAACCCCTCATCTCTCTCGTCGCGCCGATTTTTTTTTAAGTTTTGTTAAGTTGGGTGATACTTGGGGGGGCTATGAATCGTGGCTTTACCTGAAAGTAGGTTGAATAAAAAATCAAGCATATAGCCATGTTACCCCCACGGCTTCAATTATAGCGATCGCCATCCCGGTTGTCAACCCCTCATCTCTCTCGTCGCGCCGCTTTTTTTGTTAAGTTTTGTTAAGTTGGGTGATACTTGGGGGGCTATGAATCGTGGCTTTACCTGAAAGTAGGTTGAATAAAAAATCAAGCGTATAGCCATGTTACCCCCACGGTTACAATTATAGCGATCGCCATCCCGGTTGTCAACCCCCCATCTCTCTCGTCGCGCCGATTTTTTTTTAAGTTTTGTTAAGTTGGGTGATACTTGGGGGGGCTATGAATCGTGGCTTAACCTGAAGGTAGGTTGAGGAAAAAATCAAGCATATAGCCATGTTACCCCCACGGCTTCAATTATAGCGATCGCCATCCCGGTTGTCAACCCCTCATCTCTCTCGTCGCGCCGATTTTTTGTTAAGTTTTGTTAAGTTGAAGTTGGGGGGCTATGAATCGTGGCTTAACCTGAAGGTAGGTTGAGGAAAAAATCAAGCATATAGCCATGTTACCCCCACGGTTTCAATTATAGCGATCGCCATCCCGGTTGTCAACCCCCCACCCCTCTCGTCGCGCCGATTTTTTTTTAAGTTTTGTTAAGTTTTGCGACGTTTAAACGTAAGTTTGATAGTCCCATGATCGAAGTTGTCACTACAGAGGCTAACTTCTCCGTTGCCATTAATTCTGACAGACAATTCCACCTGGTCAAGCTGCATGGGAGATTTTTGGGAGTTTCCAGAGGCTTGCTGCATTTGAAACGCTTGCTGTTCCGCTTGTAGAAATACATCACCAATTACTAATAAAAATTGACTCATATTTTGCTGCATTTTGTGCGCCGGGACTGCTACCCTGTGGGTCTGTGATTCTGTAGGAGTGTCAGGGGATGTTGAGGGGTTAGGGGAATCTTGGGTAATAATCCAGATACTTTTGGGAATTTGGATAATTTCTGACATAGACTAATGGGGGATGATGGTTAATTATTAACTTAATGTGATGATTGTAGCTTAAATATGGTGGTTGATGTCTAATGATTGAGATATGAAGAAGGAAGCCGAAAAGATTGAGTTTCACTAGGTTAATGGGTCTGGTGGGGGCGGTGCAATATATGCGATCGCATACAAGATAGACTTTCACAAGGCGCGCCATGGCAAAAATATCACCGTGGGGAACATCTCCGATTTGGGAATATTTAACTATTTTGGGTGTCAAAAAAAAGCGTCAGAAAAATCTTATATCTCTGACGCAGGCTAATTGTTAATGTATGAAACCCACAACATTTAACGAGTAACCAGGTAATCTGACTCGATAGGTTCAGCATCACCCGATCGCACTAATACTTGATAAATCATGACAATAGCCTCTGCTTGACTGACGGACTGATGAGGATTAAAAGTATTGCGATCTGGATGACTGGCGACCAAACCCGCCTCAGTCGCCGCCGCCACTTGACCAATAGCCCAATCAGGAATTTGATCAGCATCGGAGTAAACTTTGAGAATTTCCTGGGGATTATTGGGGGTAGGTAAATCCAAACCACTGACCAAAGCCACCACGACCTCTGTATGAGTCATTTCTTGATTAGGTTGGAAAACTTCCCCAGGATAACCCCGGAGAAAACCCATTTTGGTAGCTTCTTGGATCGCCTGATTAGCCCAATGGTCTTGCGGTAGATCCTGAAACTTAATATCAGGTTGAATTCTGTCAGTTTTGAGGGATTGTTGCAACTGATGAGCAAACTGTCCCCGACTCACTGGCTGATCTGGGTTAAATGTACCATCTTCTGCACCGATCGCCTGATTATGGTCAGCAAAATAAACTACAAAATCCCGCGCCCAGTGTTCCTCTGGTACATTAGCCAGTATAGTTGTAGCCGAATCTGGAGTTACAGCGGTCTGGGTGGGAGTGGTTTCTGGTGTTTCGGCGGTAGTTACAGGGGAACTGGGAACCTCTGAGGTTTCGGTGGGAGTAGGAGTTTCAGGGGGTGATGTAACCGCCGCCTCTGTGTCTGTGGTCGTGGTTGTTTCGGCTTCTGTTGTGGGTGATGAAAATAAGGGGAGAGTAGCCGGAGTTGACTCGGTGGTGGGAGAGGCTATTTGTAAACCTTCCAAGTTTAGCCAGCTTAGTGTCAATCCTGTAGATTCGCTGCTGACTGTATCTGAAGGTCCAGACTTAGACTCTGGGGTGTATGAGGAAGAGATTATAGAGGTTGTGCTGGAGGATGCTTGACGGACTATATCAGAGACATTGATTAAACTCCGATGATCTGAGATAGTTTCGGGTTTAGCTGAGAGTAAGCTAAAGCTGCTTTTGGGTTCGATCTTCCCAAATACCCAAAAGAAGACAAACCCCATAGTTGCGATCGCCAAAATAATCGCCAGCCATTCCTCCATAGTTGGGGGTGATTGTTTCCGTGGCTGTAAATCAGCCCGATCTGATTCTGACATAGGAATTTTTTGCTCTTGAACATTCCCCTCAAGGTTAACTGTTCTCGATGACCATGACAATCAAAAAAAAGGGTGGCAGTTGAAATTTGGTTGCCACCCTGATAGATTAGTTAACTGCCATGGGATGAGACAAATCACCATTAAGAACTAAGATCGCCTTAGCATAGCCAGGATCTTGGTGAGTTCCAATCAAATTGGGATCACTAGCTAGTTGCTTTTTCTCTAACTGAGTCAATTCGATGGAAATATCGGGGGTGACACCTTTCTGGCTGATGTCTGTACCGTTAGGGGTATAATAGTGGGCGATGGTGACAGCCAAGCCGGAACCATCAGATAAGGAAAAGACGGACTGTACCAGGGCTTTACCAAAAGTCCGAGTTCCCATAACCATAGCCCGCTTGTTGTCCTGCATTGCTCCTGCCAAAATTTCACTAGCACTGGCTGAGTTATCATCAACTAGGACAACGGTGGGTAAGTCAGTTAAGGCTGTATGATTGGCGCGGATTTCCTGACTTTTACCGTGGCGATCGATTGTACTAACGATCGCTCCTGAGTCTACCCACATCCTAGCGATATCAATGCTGCTGCGTAACAGTCCCCCAGGATTTCCGCGTAAATCTAAGACAAATCCATCTACATTTTGAGCCAGGAGTTCTTTAATAGCTTGTTGCATCTGTTCAGCCGCATGGGAGTTAAACTCCTGTAGTTGAATGTAACCAATCTGGCGATCGCCTTCTGTATTGAGGCGATAGCGGACGGCTTCTAGTTCAATGCGAGCGCGGGTAAGGGTCAGGTCAAATTGTTGAGCTTCATCGCGACTGATGGTTAAAGTGATGGAAGTTCCCACCCGACCCCGAATTTTCTCGGCTGCTTTTTCTACGGTCATCCCTTGGGTAGACTCGCCATCAATGGCTAAAATGCGATCGCCTGATTGGATTCCCGCTTCCATGGCTGGGGAATTTTTAATAGGATTAACTACTGTAATTTGGCGAGTTTTCTCATCCAAAGTCAGTTGCATTCCCACCCCAGAAAGTTCTCCCGCTGTTTGATTGGTGAGGCGTTCATACTGCTTAGGATCGAGAAATCGGGTATATGGATCGTTGAGTTTTTCTAAGGCGTTACGCAGTTCTGTATATGCTTCTTCTGGAGAGGAATATTCTTTACTGAGAAGCTGTTGTCGAACTTCCAGCCAGTCGATCCGGTTGAAACTGGGGTCTACATATTCTCGATTAACAATCTGCCAAGCCTCGTCAATGACGGCTTTCGGACTATTTTTTAAGGTAGCATTTACTGAACCACTGAGCCCTGGAATCGTTAAAGCGGAAATGGTGACTATGGCTCCACTTAAAACGGCGCGCAAGGGGGAAAAAGGTCTAGTAGCTTGATTCATCTAATCTTCCTCTGGCTGGATTCTCTGGCTGGATGCCTAAATGATATTTTTATAGGGTAGCAAAAGCAATCCCTATACAGTTGACATTAAATAATAGTCGATAGCTTTAAAATACACCTGGGAAGGTATGTTAAAAGTCAGCTATCATAAGGCTGTTGTCCAGGTATTATACCCGGATGGTGTGATCATGATACTGGATTTGATGATGATACCGAACTCCGGGAGCGATTGTGTGTCTGAAGACATTATACAAGCATAATTTATCTATTGTCATCTTTTTGTACAATAAGTTTTAGGGAAATTTTAGATTTGGGGGAACCTCCCATGTCATCTTTGGCTGTGAAACGGTTTGAGGGTCTTTTTCCAGTGGCGATCGCGGTTGTCGCCCTGGGTGCTATCATTGGGGTGCAAATCTATGCACCGGGTGGGGCTAGGTTGGGCGATCGTTTTTCTGAAGAAAACGGTCTGCAGTTGACCCAATTGGAAGCCGAAAGGCAGGAGCAGAGACTGGCTGCTAATCTGGAGATTGTCAAAAATTTACCCACTTTAGGCTTTGATAACCTCCTTGCTAATTGGGTATTTCTGAACTTTCTCCAGTATTTCGGAGATTTGGAAGCGCGGAATTTGACGGGTTTTCAACTCAATGACAATTTTTTTGATGTGATTTCCCGCCTCGACCCTAGATGGATAGATATGTACTTATTTTTATCTACCGCTGTTGGTTATTACCAAGCTCAACCCGAACTTTCCGTAGAATTGATGCGGCGGGGAACTGAGGCGCTGTCTCCAGAATTCCCCGGTGCTTGGCGATTATGGCGGTTAAAGTCTCTTGATGAACTATTACTCCTGGGCGACATTCCAGCAGCCATAGAATCCCTAGAAACCGCCTCTGAGTGGGCGCAAGCTAGTGGATATGAGCCAGTAGCAACCCTATTTCGGGATGCGGCTAACACGCTCCGGGACAATCCCGATAGTGTGCCGATACGCATTAACGCCTGGCTAACAGTATACTCGCAAACCATGGATACTTTGGTTAGGGAGAGAGCGCTAACGGAACTGGAAGCGTTGGGGGTGGAAATACAGGAGGGAGAGGACGGAGAGTTACGATTTTTTGTTCCCCCACGACCGGAGCCGGAAAATTAAGCACTTGTTGAGGTGTTAGGGGTTGTCCTCGAATTTGTAGCCAACTCCTGTTACAGTTTTGATGAAGGTGGGATGAGATGGGTCGGGCTCAACTTTTTTCCGTAGTCTAGCTACATGGGTATCAACTACTCGCTCATCCCCAAAAAAGTCATCTCCCCATAATTTATCGATTAATTGGGTACGACTCCACACGCGACCGGGATAACTTAGAAAGGTGGCTAATAAGTTAAATTCTAAGGTGGTCAGGTCTAAAGGTTCGGTATTACCATGGTTTTGAAAGTTGGCTTTCCTTTGGTCAATATCAACGGTAAAATGAGCGGTTTGGTAGGTTTGGGTCTGTCCTCCCTGGCGGAGACTGCGACGCAATAAAGCTCTAACTCTGGCTACTAATTCCCTAGGACTAAAAGGCTTGACCATATAATCGTCGGCTCCGGTAGACAGACCGACTATGCGATCGATTTCTTCTCCCTTGGCGGTTAACATTAAAATGTACGGGTCTTTTTGTCCGGGTTGTTGACGAATACGAGCGCAGACTTCTAAACCGTCTAAACCGGGAAGCATTAGATCGAGAATAATTACATCTGGTCGTTGTTGTTGAAATATCTCTAATGCGCTTAATCCATTCTGGCTAATTTGACAGGAAAATCCTTCCGCCTCTAAAGTCCGACGGATAAGGAGAGCAATTTCTGGTTCATCTTCGACAATTAAAATATTCATAACTTACTCCGATATTGGCACAGTGGAAAGGTTACAATACAGGTTACAGACTAGCCCGCCAAAACATATAAATTGAGAGTATTCCTAACAGTGTCCTAAAGGCTAAAGTGACAATGCGATCGGGTAATTTTGGTAAAAATCTGGTGCTAATTTGTACTCCGACTAATCCTCCTAAGCCTAACATAAATCCCTGCCCCCACAGCACATTTCCCTGTATAGCGTGTCCGATACAAGCGGAAGCAGCAGTAATAATAATTACCCCCAGGCTGGTCTGAATGGAGGCTTTAATGGTTTCCCCTAAGAGGAGAATTTGCAGGGGAACAATAATCACACCGCCCCCAACCCCAAAGAGTCCGGCTAGGAGTCCGGCGAGACTCCCGGTAATCATAAAGGCTAGGTATGGGTTAATGGTTTTTTCGGGCTGAGTAGAACCGGGGTTAAGTTGTTCATCTAGTTGCTTTTTGGCGATGATATCCTGGCGGACTTTGACTAAGTAAATATTCAAAAGCAGTAAACATCCAAAGCCGAATAACAACCAAGATGATGGTAATAAATCAGCAATATAAGACCCAAGTATGGCAGTAATTACGGCAGAAAATCCAATTGATATTACCCGCTTCACTCGCAAAAAACCCATCCGCCAATTTTGGATGCTTCCTGATATGGCGGTAATTAGTACCGAGAAAATACTGGTGGCTACTGCTTGATTACTCACATAGCCAAGGGTGACTAAAATAGGCACTAATACTGTGCCGCCTCCAATTCCTAAAAATCCGGCTAATATTCCAGCTAAGAGTCCGGCGAGGGCGAGGGTTAAAAGTTCTGTTGGGGATAAGGATAAGAGTTCCAAAATCATTAGTTAAGGATTAGTTAAGGGGAAATTGGAAAGTTTCTGGTAAGATGGATTTGGCGATCGCACCATGAACCCCTTTTTGGGGGCTATTAACTACTTGGGTAATGCGGAAGTCAACCCCTAGGGAACAGAGAATATAGGCTTCTTCTGGGGAAATTCCTAGGATTTGCACTAATAGGTTAATGGTACGTTCTAGGGTAGACTGAAAGGCATCATCCAGGGTATGACCAAAACCCATGGTGATTATATCAGTTGCGGTTTCTGCTAGGGGGACATCTAGGGAACAGTTTTTGTGCAGAATAATTTTAATTGTGCCATTCATGGAAGTTTCGATCGCTGTGGTGTTGACTTCACCGCCTCCCTGGGCTGCGTGTCCGTCTCCCAGGGAAAATAGGCCACCGGGAACCAGTACGGGAAGGAAAATGCGCGACCCGGCTTGTAATTCTGGGTTGTCGATGTTTCCCCCATAGACTCCTGGAGGTATGGAAGACTGGGAGGTTTCGCTGGCGACTCCTAAAATTCCGAAAAATGGGCGCAGGGGAATTTTTACCCCACTTTGGGGGGGAAATTCGGCTAGATTTCGGGTAAGATCGAGGTTGATAAATCGCAATTTCGGCTGGCTAAATCGTTGCGGTAGGGCTCCCCAACCGGTTCTGATAGCATTAAACCCTACATTTAAACGGGGGTAAATTGACTCTAACTGGATTTCTAAAATATCTCCGGGTTGGGCATTTTCGATGTAAATGGGACCAGTGAGAAGGTGAGGACCAGGACCGACAATTCGTTCCGGCGACAGGCGGCGACAAAGTTCGATAAATTCTGGGGTCAAAAATCCTTCTGGGGCTTGATTATAAAGGTAATAGCCTGTGTAGGTTTCTACCTGAATGCGATCGCCTGATGCGATGACTAAGGCTGGCTCTAGTTCCGGAGAAAAGCCTCCTACATGGGTGGTGTTTGCTGTGGCTTTCAGAGTATAATTAACCATCTTAATATGAACATTATTCAGTATTTGATAGGGTTCTTTTGGGAGGCGTTCACTCGACCGATAAAGTTGGGTGAAATTTCTCTTTCTATTCAGTTAATTGTCACAGTTATTTTAGCTTTCGTTGCCGTTTTTTTTGTTTGTACCTTTCTGAGTAATTTACTCAAAGATAAGATTCTTGTCAAGTTAAAGTTTGATGAGGGTAGTCGAGAGGCGATCGCCACCATCTTCCGATACTTTACCATTACTATAGGCTGTTTACTCATTCCCCAAGCTGCCGGAATTGATATGAGTTCCTTTACTTTCCTGGCTGGTGGTTTAGGTATTGGTTTGGGTTTTGGTTTCCAGGGACTCGCCCAAAACTTTGTCAGTGGTTTAATTTTATTATTAGAAAGACCCATTAAAGTTGGCGATTATATTGAACTTGATAAATTGGAAGGAACTATTCGCAAAATCTCCATTAGGTCTACTGTAATTGTGACTAATGATGATATTTCGATTATTGTTCCCAATCAGATTTTAGTGAGCAATAAAATCATTAACTGGAGTCATGGGAATGTACTTAGCCGCATTCATATTCCGGTGCGAGTCGCCTATGGAAGTGACCCAGTTTTAGTCACCGAAGTTTTGCTATCCGCCGCCCGCCAAGAACCGAGAGTATTACACCACCCAAAGCCACAGGTTTGGCTCAGAAATTTTGGCGAAAATTGTATTGATTTTGAATTGTTAGTTTGGATAGAACTTCCTAAAGCCAGGCTACCTATTCAAAGTTCTTTAAATTATATCATCCAGAGCAAACTGTATCAAAATAATATCAACATTCCTATCGCCCAGCGAGACCTATGGATTAGAAATACTGAGGAACTTAAACAGGTATTTGCACCAATTATCGCTTCTTCCCAGTCTGCTAAAATAAAATCCGCCACTACCACTGAATATCAGGAATTAGAAAGGCAAAATATGTCCCTACAAGCATTATTAAGGAAGGTAGTTTATTTTGAGGGTCTGAGTGATTTAGCATTATTAGGGTTAATTGAAATGGGCTACCGAGAAACTTTCGCACCTCATCAATTTATTTTCCATGAAGATGATCCAGGTGATGCTTTTCATATCATCTTATCTGGGGTGGTAGAAATTTTGGCGGAAAGGGCTAATAAGCATATTCGTGATTTATCAGCGGGAGATTTTTTCGGGGAATTAGCATTAATTATGGGGATACCTAGAACGGCGGCGGTAAGGGCTAAAGAAACCACTATTTTGTTTGTGGTTAGTCGTGATGTATTTCAGCGGTTTTTAGGGAGTTATCCCCAGGTAGCAGACCAAATTGCCGAGAAAGTAGCTGAACGAAAAGAGGAGTTAGTACAACGTCAAAAAATGCTCCGAGAAATGGGTATTTTAGGGGATGATGATTTAGATAATAATCCCTTAGTATGGATTAAACAACGCATGAAGTCTCTATTTGGTATTTGAGATCAAAGTATCTGTAGGGGCGGGTTCACCGGGCTATATCATAGTCACAGATAAACCACATAAACCCGCCCTATCCCCGCCCTATCAAAGTATCTGTAGGGGCGGGTTCACCGGGCTATATCATAGTCACAGATAAGCCATATAAACCCGCCCTATCCCCGCCCTATCAAAGTATCTGTAGGGGCGGGTTCACCGGGCTATATCATAGTCACAGATAAGCCATATAAACCCGCCCTATCCCCGCCAGATAAACCCGAAATATTCTAATTATCGGTGGGTGGGGGCGGGTTTATCAAAATTCCGGTGGGGAAGTTTCATTGACGGCAGAACCCGCCCCTACATTATCGGTGGGTGGGGGCGGGTTTATCAAAATTCCGGTGGGGAAGTTTCATTGACGGCGGAGGCGCGCCCCAACGGGGTGGTAATGTTTTGGGAAATGGGAAATTGATGGGATGGGTGCATTTCGTCTTGGTTCCAATTATAGGGATTATTGACGATATATTCTCGAATTTTTTGTAATGCGTTTTCGTCCCTAATTATATGTTCATAATATCCCCTTTGCCATACAGGAACTTTAGAAAGCGATCGCAATTGATTAATCCTACGGCTAGAAAAAGTTTTGAAACCTTGAACAACTTTTGAGAGAGTATGGCTGTGGTCTGTTAAGATAATGATACCATGAATATGATTAGGCATAATCACAAAACTATCTAACTGAATTAAAGGGTAAACTCTGGTTAGGTTAAACCAATTGAATTTAACCACTTCACCATAACAGTTTAGCATTACAGTTTGGTCTTTAATTTCACCCAATAAGCATTGTTTATGATAAATACAAATTGTGACAAAGTATGCCCCCGGTTGACTGTAATCATATCCTCGAAGACGAATTGATTGGCGGTTATGAATATCAGGATTGTATTTCATATTGATAAACCATCATTAATCATCTGTAGCGGCGTGTTCACGCCCGGTATATGGTAATTGGTAGGGGCGGGTTCACCGGGCTATATCATAGTCACAGATAAACCACATAAACCCGCCCAATCAAAGTATCTGTAGGGGCGGGTTCACCAAACTATATCATAGTCACAGATAAGCCATATAAACCCGCCCTATCCCTGCCCAATCAAAGTATCTGTAGGGGGGCGGGTTCACCAAACTATATCATAGTCACAGATAAGCCATATAAACCCGCCCTATCCCTGCCCAATCAAAGTATCTGTAGGGGCGGGTTCACCAAACTATATCATAGTCACAGATAAGCCATATAAACCCGCCCTATCCCTGCCCAATCAAAGTATCTGTAGGGGCGGGTTCACCGGGCTATATCATAGTCACAGATAAACTACATAAACCCGCCCTATCCCCGCCCAATCAAAGTATCTGTAGGGGCGGGTTCACCGGGCTATATCCTAGTCACAGATAAGCCATATAAACCCGCCCTATCCCCGCCAGATAAACCCGAAATATCCTAATTATCGGTGGGTGGGGGCGGGTTTAGTTAAATTCCGGTGGGGAAGTTTCATTGGCGGCAGAACCCGCCCCTACATTATCGGTGGGTGGGGGCGGGTTTAGTTAAATTCCGGTGGGGAAGTTTCATTGACGGCAGAACCCGCCCCTACATTATCGGTGGGTGGGGGCGGGTTTAGTTAAATTCCGGTGGGGAAGTTTCATTGGCGGCAGAACCCGCCCCTACGGCTTTTTCGGGTGGGGGCGGGTTTAGTTAAATTCCGGTGGGGAAGTTTCATTGACGGCAGAACCCGCCCCTACGGCTTTTTCGGGTGGGGGTGGTGAAGTTTAATTAACTAGGGAATGGCAGGATTTTTGTGTGAACGATAATTGCTGTTTTTGATATGCTAAGTTAAGGCTATATTCCTAAAGTTTTAGCAATCCGATCGCGACTTTTGGCTAAATGTGCTATACTATAGGCATCCAGACGATCGCTACGACGTTTAACTAGGTAGTCTAGGGATTCTTCTAACTGCTTAAACTGAAACCAGGCTAAGGTCTGTGCATCTTGGGGGGCGGGGGTATTTCCTAATACTATATCAGTCATTAAATCTAGATAAACTTGTTGTAGCGATCGACGCACCGGACCGATAGATATTTGTTTTTCGCTAGTCCATAGTTCCGACCAGATACTATTTGTTAGCATTTCCAATAATTCGGGTATGGTTAAAGCATTACCAGGAGAGGTTTTAAATTCCAAATCCCGCAACCGAGTTAACCTCGCCGGTGAAAGTAGTTCGGATAAAATGCGGTTTTGGACCCACCCAATGCGATCGCTAATAGGATAATCTAAGGAAGCAAAACGATTAGGATTTCCCCAATCAGACCATCGAGAAGGAACTAAGCGATTTAACAGATTCGGAGAAAAATTAAAAGCATCTTCAGCAAATACATATTTGGCTAAAAGTTGCAAAGCCTCTCGTTGCTGAGTTACTGGAATCGGCTCTAAAGGTAAAGAACTGCCACTATTACCAATGCGGTAACGATGGAAAGACTGACCACCTATATATGGTATAGCATTAGCTGCATTATTAGCATAATAACTCAAAATTGTGTTAAAAGCTATCAGCAGTTGGTCAGATTCTTGGCTGCTAGGAAATGAACGAGTTTCTAACCTATCCCATATATATTGGGCATTGTCTAATTGCCATTGGGAATAGCGTAACATATCACTACTAAGATCCCATGGTAGCGCCTCGGGGTCAAGAAAAATTCCCCATACATCCTCATCGGTTGCAAATGCTAGATCTGGCTCAGTTGCCCGTGCTACAATTTCCTGTAATTGGCGAGACTCTAAATAAGGTGTCATATCTAAAATGGGTTGATATCCATATTGAATCGCCCATTGATCATAAGCGCCTAAAACCACGGGAAAATAATCGCCCTGGGGTTGTCCTGGGGGGGCTAAATTCACTGGTAAATAATCCATTACTGAGGCGGTCATTCCCCTAGTGCGGGTAATATCGCGATCGTTTAATTCCTCTGGTGTTAGCATGGTACTACCCCGGAAATTGTGTCTTAAACCCAAAGTATGACCAATTTCATGGGCGGTTAAATAACGCAAATATTGATTAATATACTCATCTATAGAATCTTGGTGAAATCTAGGGTTAACGGACATGGCGATCGCACCAATAGCCAATTGGCGAGTAGATTCTACCTCAAAACAAAAATGCTCCAATGCTATTAAATATTCCTGATTATTAGGGGTGGGTTGTTGCCAATTTCGCCCTAATAAACCATCCTGACATTGTGCAGAACTACCCTCGACTAAAATTTCCTGTCTTTGTCGCAAGCTGTCAATGGCTTGACTTTCAATCACCATATCTGCATCTAAAATTTGACCGGTTAAAGGGTTAACATGGGAAGGACCGTAACCACTGAAAGGCGAGTTAAAAGATGTAGACCAGCGAATGGTATTATAACGGACATCGGCGGGATCCCAGGTAGCATTGTCCGGCATTTGTCGCACTTCGATCGCATTCATAAAACCCACCTTTTCAAAGGCTTTATTCCACATCAAAGCGCCTTCGGCAATAGCTTGACGGTATGCTAAAGGAATGGTATTTTCTAGCCAAAATACAATCGGTTCTACTGGTGCTGACAAGGGCGCACTAGGGATTTGTTTTTGTAAATTCCATCGGTTAATATAGCGCACCATTGCCCCTGTTCGGGTAGGGTTAGAAACATCCCGATAAATCGTTGTAAAATAGCCGATTCGTTCATCAGCTAGGCGAGTGCGGTAGCTGTGATCATCAGGAAGGGCGAGAAAACTGTAACGAATTTTTAGGTTAAATGCACGCCTATCAGAAATAGCTGGGCTATGAGGTACTAGGTTTCTCCCCACGGCTGTAAACCCTAATACTGATGCGACTTCGACATTATTGGGAAATGCTTTGAGACCCGAAATATAGGATTTATCAGCATCAAAATTGTAGTTATTTTGTAAACTGAATAACAGTTGAGAAACGACTCCCGAAAATTCGTTATTTCCTACTAAAACTGGGCTGAAATCTACTAAAATACTCTGTCTTTCAGGATGGGTAGCCATGACAGGTAGGGAGTATAAAACTGAATCCCTAAAAGCGCGGTCTATGGCTGCGGCCTGGGGTTCTTGGGGATTGAACCGAAAGTTGATATTAGGAATTAATAATTCTATCCGGTTGGAAACAGAACGCAGTTTAAACAGGAAACTTCCTAAATCTTGACCACTCCAAAAGTTACTATTTTCTAACCCAGACTCAAGGCTAATAAAACACAGAAAATTTTGCTCAAGCTGTTGGGGTTGAATTTCCAGATAAACCTGTCTAGTTTCGGGTTTGTGATAGAGAGTAAACAACCCGACCAATTGTTCTGTTCCCTGGATGATACCATCAAAATCGGCAGGTTGTGTCTGTTGCTGTGATATCTGAAATGGAGCGATCGCCAAAGATTTGGGGATTTGTGCGATCGCTTTATTCCACCCCATTGTCACCATAACAAATGAGAGCAACAAAATTATCAGATATCGGCTTAATCTTCTCATCAACCATTAGGTGTTCTGAGATCGTATTGTTCTAACTTCTGCTCAAAAATCTCAGACGCTTGTTCAGCAGGTATATCCAACATTTGCCACAAATGGGTCAAAAACTCTCGTTCCTTAATAGACAAGACCCCATCAACTAATAACAAATCGCTAACTACTGTAAACACAGTTTCCTGAAGTTGTACAGGTAAAAACTCACGAGCGATCGCCAACAGAGAGTAAGTCCCCTTGAGAGATAGTAACTCAAATAACTTTTCGACTAAATTAGTCAGCTTGGGCTGAGAATATCCGTTAAACAGGGGAAGTTCCGACAATAAAACTATAATCCGTTCCCTTTCCTGGGCGCACAGATAGCCGTCAGCACAGATAGCACTAACTGCGATCGCCGCAAACGCCTCCGGGGTAGACAGAGAAATCCGCGTTTCATCCTGTCCTTTAAAGATTTTGTTGAGTATGCTCATCAGAAACCCACTGATACATTTACGCGACATTTTTCCGGTTGTTCCCGGACAATGCAACGATAGCACTATTACCCGTTAAGGTAACAGAGGCGGTATCCCGCAAAGCTTTTAGAAAGATTCCAAAAGCACCGTTCCAGTCCCGTGGTAGAGTGAACCCCCACTCAGGACATCGGAACACTTTTGAGCCACCTAGCTGGGAATGGACATGACCACAGTGAGTACAGGTTTTGCTGGTGTATTCTTCCGTCACATCTACAACTGTGGTTCCAGTTATTTCCCCTTGATGTCTCAGGGTTAGTTTGAATCGATAATGCGCCCATGTCAGCATGGCGCGGGCAGTCTTAGACCTGATTAGACGCTTCACCTTGGCAACCATATTGGAAGTCTCGAAGGGGGGCCAAAAAATCAGGCTGTGTTATGGGATGGCCAGGGATGCGACCCAATCAACTAAGGGGTTGAAGTCCTCACCGGGTAGTCCCCACGCCCATTTCAGCTCTATTTCATACCCGAAGGTCTCGCACCATACTTGGTATTATACCGTATTGCCGTAAAATGTTAACCTAATTTGAGATGAAATCATGCTCTCTCAACAACGAATAAAGGGTTCATTGTAACACAACTTAGATTTTACCATTGCCCCCTACCCCGTGATTCCCCCGGAGCAAGGAGCCTGTCCATTATCGTGCGTTACCCCTAGGAAGAGTCAAACCCTCAGCGGCTGCTCGATATTCTTCCACCGCTTCGCTAAAGTCAATAGGAAGCACAGCCACGACATTTTCATGGGGACGGGGAATAATTACCCAAGTTTCCAAAGCCCCCCCATATACCTTCTCTACTGCTGCAATACCAGCATCCATAGCGGTTTTCACCTCGGAAACATCCCCTCGTATCATCACTGTAAACCGAGCGCTACCCGCCCGGATATAGCCCACCAGGGTGACACGACCCGCTTTAACCATTGCATCTGCTGCCGCTAAAATCCCTGGAAACCCCTTAGTTTCCAGTGCGCCCACTGCTTGTTGTGACATCAAAAACTCTCCTGAGTGAATAATAACCCGTCGCTGCACTTGAACTTGAGTCTAGCGACAATTGTTGACAAATTTACCAGAATATGCTATGTGTACATACTCTAAACCAGAGCGACCAGTTAGACTCGGAAGGGTTCGCTCTTGGGGGTATGGTGAATAGGAAGAACATCAACAATATTAGGCGGGGGGTTAGGAATGGTGTAGTGGGTAATAATTGTACACCCAAAGGTATTTTCCGCCGCTGCAATACCTGCCTCCATTGCGGGCTTAACTTCGGAAACTCCGCCCCGAATGGCAACCATAAACTCTCCCCGTTCTGCTAAATCAAAATATACTAAAGTCACCCGTCCAGCTTTAACCATTGCATCAGCCGCCGCCAGTACACCCGGAAAACCCAAGGTTTGAATTACACCCACCGCCTCTGGCATGGAATGTCTCCTCGCTCATTGATATTGCTCAAGCTAATTTTACGCCGAAAATAGCACTTAAACATACTATTGGTTTAGAAAACTTTAGGAACAGTGGACCGCCGAGTGATGATGGTTAACAGTAACCAGACCTCTGGTTCCCGATTCCCGATCGCTGGTATATATAAAATTAGATGGGTTAAGGGACAGACAAAATGGCCAAAGGACGTATAGCGGAAATTTTGCGGACAGGTAAACCGGGTGAAGCGGTAACAGTTCAGGGTTGGGTGAGAACTAAACGGGAGCTGAAGGAGTTTACCTTTGTTGAGGTTAATGATGGGTCTTGTATGGCTAACCTTCAGGTAGTCCTCAACCCCGATTTAACTGATTATGCAGCAATTTTACGACAACTGAACACCGGCGCATCGGTGGAAGTGACGGGAGAAATTGTCTCCTCTCCTGCTAAAGGTCAACGTATTGAACTGAAGGCTGATACAGTACAGGTCTATGGTGAGGCTGACCCTCAGACCTATGTTTTGCAGAAGAAGCGACACTCTTTTGAGTTCCTACGCACGATCGCCCATTTGCGATCGCGTACTAACACCTATGGCGCAGTCTTTCGGGTTCGTAACGCCTGTGCGGCGGCGGTTCACCAATTTTTCCAAGAAAGAGGCTTTCTGTGGATACATACCCCTATTATCACCGCCAGCGACTGCGAAGGCGCGGGAGAATTATTTTCCGTCACCAGTTTAGATCTCAATCATCTACCCCTCACGGAGACGAAAACTGTCGATTTCTCCCAAGACTTCTTTGGAAAACGCGCATTTCTTACCGTTAGCGGTCAACTCGAAGCTGAAATTATGGCTCTGGCTTTTGGTAATGTTTACACTTTTGGCCCCACTTTTCGGGCGGAAAATTCTAATACTTCTCGCCACTTAGCCGAGTTCTGGATGATTGAACCAGAAATGGCTTTTTGTGACCTTGATGGTAATATGGATTTGGCTGAGGCTTTCCTTAAACATATCTTTAAGTCGGTTTTAGAACAATGTCCAGAAGACCTGGAATTTTTTAACCAAAGAATTGATAATTCCGTCTTGGCTACGGCTGATAATATTATCAATAATGAATTTGAACGCATTACCTATACGGAGGCGATCGCACTACTAGAAAAAAGCGATCGCACCTTTGAATATCCCGTCAGTTGGGGCTTAGACCTACAATCCGAACATGAACGCTACCTAGCTGAAGAACTCTTTAAAAAACCCGTAATTGTGACCGACTACCCCCGTGAAATAAAAGCCTTTTATATGCGCCAAAACGACGACGAAAAAACCGTCCGCGCCATGGATGTTCTCGCCCCCAAAGTTGGCGAAATTATCGGCGGTTCTCAACGGGAAGAACGCTTAGATATCCTCCAAAAACGTATGGAAGCCTTACAAATTAACCCCGATGAATTATGGTGGTATTTGGATTTGAGGCGCTATGGAACTGTTCCCCATGCGGGTTTTGGTTTAGGCTTTGAACGGGTAGTTCAGTTTATGACAGGGATGGCTAATATTCGTGATGTAATTCCTTTCCCACGCGCTCCCCAAACCATTGATTTTTAAAGAGTCATTTACAGGGGTGTGTCAGTTTTGAAGTATCCCGTCATCATGACTACAGCCTGTTCAGAAATGATCTGATCATCTCTCAAAGTCCCTCTCCCTCTCTGGGATCCAGATTTAGGGTGAGGGGAATGTATTAAGCGACTGGTGAACAAGCTGTATTTCACCGTCGCTGGCGCACCCTACTAATCAAAGTCCCTCTCCCTCTCTGGGATCCAGATTTAGGGTGAGGGGAATGTATTAAGCGACTGGTGAACAAGCTGTATTTCACCGTCGCTGGCGCACCCTACTAATCAAAGTCCCTCTCCCTCTCTGGGAGAGAGATATAGGGTGAGGGGAATGTATTAAGCGACTGGTGAACAAGCTGTATTTCACCGTCGCTGGCGCTACTAAATGTAATTAACAATATTGATTATTTGGAATTAAAGTTAAATAGGGATTTTTGCAACAGTTTAATACCTTTGTTGGCTACATCTGAATAACTCAACTCTCCCGCAAATATGCGGCTCATAGTCGCTGTGGCTGAAGGTTTTTTGACAGCTATTTGATAACCTAATTGAGGAAAACGGTAAAATATTTGAGCTAATTTCTGAGCAAACATCATCTGATTACCCCATTCCTCATTCATAACTTCTGTGTACTTATCTAAAGCATTAATATCCCCCCCTAGCGCTTGATTAATGGCTTCAGCCGCTTTTAAACCACTAAAAATAGATGGACGAATACCCTCAGCCGTAAATGGATCAACCACACAGGCGGCTTCTCCTGCTAAAACTGCATTTTGGGTATGTAATTTTTGTTGACCATCCCACAGAGAAATTGGATGTCCGCATTCAGTAGCATTATCTAAATTCAGGTTAAAAAATGTCGCATAATCTTCTAATATTCGTTTGAAATTTTGTGCTTTGCGTTGTTTAGAAAAAGCTCCAGCCCCCAGAGAATAGCCGTCAGCTTTAGGGAAATTCCAGCCATAACCACTATTGACTAAACCAAATTCAAAATATGTCTTCATATCCACAGGTTTAGATGTCGGTATTTCTAATTCTAACGCCCCCGCTACCAGTTTCTTTTGTTTGGTAAATCCTAACCATTTGGCTAGAGGACCTTTAGCACCATCCGCACCAATTAAATAACGACCAGTGTAGGTATCTTCCGGGGTTTTAACTAACCAGCGATCGCTCTGAAATTCTATCCCCAGAACCTCGGTATTATCTCTAACTGTAGCCCCTTTACTGATAGCCTGTTTCAGAATAAAATAATCAAAAACCTCTCGCCTGACCATCCAAATCGGATTTATTTTTAATTCCACCTCTATGGGTTCCGATTTATTCCAGGTATAATAAACCATAACAGTTTTCAGGGAAATTGCCGGAGAAAAATCGAAATCAAACCAATCCTGAACTATCGGAGAAACTCCACCCCCACAGGGTTTATATCGTGGCAAAATCGCCTTATCAATAACTAAAATCGAATGACCTTTTTTCGCCAAATGATAGGCTGCTGTGGCTCCCGCTGGACCTGAACCTACAATAATACAATCAAAAATCATTAATTTATCCTTAAAATTAAAAGCAGGGAATTAAAGATTAGTCGGTGTTTTGACAATCTTCTCCCCCTGCTGTCTAACTATATTAACCTGGGCGGATTTATATCGCCGAGATAGGGCGGGTTTATGATCACAGGTATATGGCGGGTTTATGTGCATTCATCTGTTACTAGGATATACCGGGCGTGAACCCGCCCCTACCAATTACCATATACCCACATTGATTAAGGTTTCGGTTGGCGAACTGCTGGAGCCGCCGCCCCATAGTTGATCCGACACCCCACGTTAAAGATGCTTGAACCGCATTCTAAGGGTACTATTTGCTCATTGAGGATGGCGCTACAACTGACATACTCATCGCCATTGGTATCTCTGATCATACACCTAATCGGAGTCGCTCCAGAACTCTTGGACCAAGCCTTCATCCCTAACTCCGCTACCATATGAGACCAAAAAAATGACAGGAAACCGATCGCCACTACTACGGACAGAACTATTCCTACTTTCAGTTGCCAACTATTGATAATTTTAAGGAATTTATCCTTGAGGCTACTTACCGCCTCCACAGCATTATTACTGGTTTGCGTTGAATTATCTGTCATTTGTCTATTCTGATAGATTTACGCGACATTTTTCCGGTTCCGGACAATGCGACGATAGCACTGTTACCCGTTAAGGTAACAGAGGCGGTATCCCGCAAAGCTTTTAGAAAGATGATCCCAAAGCACTGTTTAGCTTGGTAGTCTCAGACCTGATTTTTCGCTTCACCTCACTAGCCATATTGGAAGTCTCGAATTGGAGCCCAAAAATTAGGCTGTGTTATGTGGGATGGTCAGGGATGCGACCCAATCAACCAAGGGCTGGAAGTCCCACTAGGAGTTTATTTCAGGCATCTCAGCCCTATTTGGTCTCCTAAACGTCTCGCACCCATACTTGGTATGGTAGCGCATCGCCCTAATTGGTTCAACTAATCTGCGATTAAATTAAGCTCCCCCGTTAATATTATTGCCAATTATGTTAAGTTTTGTTACAAATTGTCACGATCGCCATAGTAATGGGAGATAACTATTGACTTAGGGGGTTGGCTATGATACCATTTTAGATAATGGCAGGCACGACTAAAAAATTATTTAGGGATATATTTCCATTGTAAAGCGTAATACTCTAATGTTACCCCACATCCCCCCATCTTGTCAACCCCTTTAGGGGGGCGGGCCATTTTTTTTGAAAATTTAGAGCATTAGAGGAATGGAATGGGGGCGATTGTGGCATTAATTAGGGCTTTAACAAGCGAATAAATTCGAGGGGTAAGCCGTCAGCATCAGCAATAAAAGCGACCTCATAAACGCGGTTGCTGATTAGCTGTTGGGTAGGGGGAAGGAGAACCTTTAAAGAAGGGATGCGATCGCTCAAATGATGAATCCAAGTAGGTAAATCAGGAGTAATATCAGTCAAATCAAAAGAGAGATGATAGTAACCGACATAATGTTCATCTCCAAAGGGGTCAGGGGGTGGTGATGGTTCAGGAATTTGGATAAGTTCAAGGCGGCCCAAATCTCCTTGCATCCAACAGGCGAGGGTGTAGCCAGTAGTAAAGCGATCGGTGACGGAGAACCCCAACTGCTGATAAAAAGCGATCGCGCGATGAATATCTGCGGTGCGAATAGAAGCATGGTGCATGAAATTATCCCCATCTATTTCCATGAGCGCCAATTAAGATAAGGAAGGGGAGAGCCCCTTTTCCTTTTCCAGACTAAAGTTAATGACATCCCAACAGGGTTCAACCTGTGGGGAGGGGCTAAACTCTACAGGAAGACCATAGAGACGAGGTTCCCCCACCTCAGACTGATCACGCCAGGGGGTGTTACGTTCGAGATAAGAACTAATTAACTCCTGGTAACGCTGTGCGATGATGACTCGTGTGGCTCGATATCCTTGAGTATATAAGCGATCGAGGGCTTCGTGTATTTCAAAGCGGATACCGTCAGGATGGGTATGCTGTCGATACCATTCATCCTCCCATAAACGCCATTGTCGCCCGGACTGAAGATGTACCAATTCGCCAGTTTGAGGATCAGCTTCAAAAGCCCCATGTCGAGGACATAGGTAAGTATCCGTCAGGGTTAAAGCCGGGATTTTTTGGCGACAGTGAGGACAGCGAATCTCCGCCCCAAAAATAGGGTACTGCAAGGCAGAATTTATCATGAAACCGTTTTCCGAGCCAGTAGTGGTCTATTATAGCGATGGGTTTTGTATATGTATCAATCAGCCATCAGTTTAAGCTATGAACCTACCTGATCAAGCTCCCATTTGTCCAGCAGTCGGTCATTTTCCGCCACCGGATTTGTCTAAGGCTGCATTTGTCGCCCCAGGTGCGGTGGTGGTTGGTGATGTACAAGTGGGTTCAGGGGCGAGTATTTGGTATGCTGCGGTAGTGCGGGGGGATGTTGAACGGATTATTATAGGCGATCGCACTAATATTCAAGATGGTGCTATTCTCCACGGCGACCCCGGATATATTACCCATTTAGAACATGATGTTACCGTAGGTCATCGAGCGGTGATCCATGCCGCCCATATTGAACCGGGAAGTTTAATCGGCATTGGGGCAATTATACTAGATGGGGTGCGAGTCGGTTTCGGTAGTATTATCGGTGCGGGTTCTGTAGTGACCAAAGACGTACAACCGCGATCGCTAATGGTGGGAGTTCCGGCTAAACGTATCCGGGAAATTTCCGAAGCCGAAGTCACAGAACTTATTGACCACGCCCAACGATACGAGAAACTGGCACGATTTCACGCTGGAGGTAGCACGGAGACCGGATTTGAACTAAAATAGGGACGCACTCTAAAAATTCCTTGGCTACCAGTTATCCCATGAGGGATGAAAATGTCGGAGAAATTGTTATGGCCGGGGTGGAAGGTGGAAAATCAGCTTGACACTCCCCGCTCTGAAGAGACGGGGATTCTTGGCTCACCGAGACCACTTAAACTAGATTCCTTGCGTCGTCTAGCCCAGAGGTGGGACTCTCCCCAAGCGTTACTTTCGGTATGCCCTACCGTAGTTGCATTTCTGCCAATCCTGTTTAGATTGAAGCAAATATACCTCAAAAACTGATTTGTCTAGTTCCTGTGAATCTTTTACCTGCTGCCAGGAGGAAGCTAGAACAATGCAGCCAAACCGCATAGATTCAATGGTCAAGGTTCAGTGTACGCCTTGAGGCAACAAGGTTTTTTAAGTGGTTGGTTACCTGGCATGACTACAATCAGTGTAGCATTTATCTAGTAAGCGTGTAAAGTCAAACAGCGATGTTGTTCGAGAGTTGATCAGGTCTTGGGCTGACGGGCACTAAAGTACCCGTGTCGCCTTTCATCCTTGCTCTCTTGAGACAAGGTTTTCATGCTCCAGTGTTGTTCGCATAACAACACCCTCAAGACCCGAAACATCCTATCGGTACTATTGCATACCTGGCTGGAGTTGCTGGATGATAAGTACAAGTTGCTAGGACCCGCAAGACTTTTTTTGGTGATTTACGGGCGTTAACCTGTTACCTGTACTTAGACAGTTGGGAGGGCCTACTGACGTTTATCCTGCAAGGTTTAGAGCAGTTAGACATTCTACCCAATAGCAGTCGAATTTCTATAATGAGAATGGCTGCGATCGTTTACAATAGGGTGATTGCTCAGTGGAAGCATTCCCAGATCTGATGGAAAAAGATAAAGAATTTGCCGTTCATCAACAAGTTAGAGTGATTGCTCTACCGCCATATATCAAAACAGCGGAACCCATGCCGATTCTACGGCCTCCGAACGTGATCAAGTTAGGTGAAGTGGGGGTAGTTCTCGATCGCCGTCCTGGTGGTTACTGGGGCGTTAGATTCACCAAAGGTTCATTTTTAATAGAGAGCCAATATATTGAGGCAGTGGAAAACCCAGAGCCAGAAAGCAGGGTGTCTGACTGACACCCTGGGGATAAACCAACAGTCAAATTACCACAGGCCTCTAATTGGACCAGGAGCCGGCGCTGGTGCCGGCGCTGGTGCGGGTACAGGCCGTGGCACTGGTGCAGGTGCAGGCCGTGGCGCGGGTGTTGGTGCGGGCCGTGGTTGTACAACACCAGCACCAGCACCTGGTAAATCAACTCGTTGAGCAGAACAGCCACCGACAATTCTTGTACCATCGGAGAACTGAGTCCCAAACTGTGAACCCTGTCTAAACAGAGATCCCAATTCGGTACTTACGCTCTGCATTTTAGCGACTGTTGCCGGAATATTGGCGACATCGACATACATTCCCGGCACAGGATAGTATTTCAGAAACTCCAAGAAAGAGATTTTGCCATCGTTGCTGAGGGCGTTAATCAGTCCAGCGCGAATAGCTTTGCCATTAGCAACTCGCCGATGGGTGCGTACAGTTGCACCAATTTCATCAGTTAGTTCTTGACCTGTGGGAGTGTAAATCATACAGGAAAATGGTACTAGGTCAAAGCCAATTTCTAAGCCCATCAATCCCCGCAGGGTGTCTGCCTGAATCCCGGAAGCACCGACAATCTGGCGAATAGTTTTAGTGGTCACTCCATCTCTGGTAAATGCCTCTAAATCACTGATGTTGATGGGAGCTTGGAAAGGTCCATAGGTGAGAATCACTCGCTCGGCGGCGATCGCACCAGTTTGAGCAAAAATTACACCAGCGATCGCTCCGAAAAACCATCCCGGACGCAAATTCTTCACACTTGGTAGTTTCATGTAAAACCTCACTTAAAAGAATGAAAACTGCCATTTCTCATAACAGATACACTTAACCCCAAAAATTGGGCAATAGTCGGAAGTATCTGAGTATTGCACAATCTTAAAAAGCAGACGTGGAGGTGTCTCTTAATGCTTTCAACATTAGGTTGAAAGCGGACTATTCTCATGTACAAATCGCCTTTTTTCAGCCAAAATTTACAGGCGATGCACTTTACGTCTACTACAGAACAGCTATGCTGCTATAGGCCTTGACGGTTCCGAGTGTATCAATAGTTGGGTATAATGTCAAGCATTTGGGTAAGAATTTCCCAATAATAAACTAGCAGTCGGCAGGCCTTATGCACCACAATTTCGGATCCGGTTGCGGTTATAGTCAGCTTAAATGTAGTTGCCAAATTTCACAAGCTCGAAAACATTAATTTTTGCCAATCTGTTCCTAGTTCCCAGGATTTGAGGGGTTAACTAGGTAGCAAAATGAAGAGTGATTTCATGGCTTCTAGGCTGAGAATGGCTACTACTCCTCCCGCTGATAGGAGAGTCATGGGAATCAGAATCCTCTGTAGTAGACGCAGCGATCGCATTAGTTCCTGTTCATAGTATTGTTGAACATTATACAGGGCACCATCCAGATGTCCGGTTTCTTCGCCAGTGCGAATCAAATTGATAGCGATCGCTGGGAGTCGTTCCCGGAGACATTGGCTGAGAGTTTTTCCGGCAGGAATTTGTCCCAAGGCTACGGTTAAAGTTCCCCTCATCTGCGGACATGGAATGCGATCGCGCACCAATTCGATCGCCATGAGAATTGGTAAGCCACATCTAATAGGCAATTCCAACTCAGCCAGATATAGCATGGAACGGGCGGTTTGAATACGACGGATAAAAGGTAGTCTGGGGATAAGTTTGTAGACCATAAACCCGACAACGCCGGCTATAAACATCCACAACAGCCAATCATTTAGGTTAGCCTCATGGGTGTATAAGATAGTCGCCAGTAGCAACAGAAGACTGAAAGCAGTAGTCGCAGCAGCTATGGTCACAGAACGATAAAAATTTTGTCGGTGGGTCTGCTGTTTTTCAATTTCAGCCAGTTGTAACAACATTTCGGGTAGTGCGCCGCTGGTGGCTGCTATATCCAGCAAACTAGCAGTCCACCAGTCAAATATCCGAGGGGCTCGTCTGAAAGCGACAGATAAATCTTCCCCACGACCGAGAGATTTAATCACTTTCCCCAGGTAACGACCAAGCCGAGGATTGCTTTTTTTGGCGATTACTATCAAACTTTGATAGACTGTTAAACCAGATTCCAACAGCACTGCCAGTTTAGTATATAGTTGGGCTTTTTCCTGGGGGGTCATAGGGCATGGGTGCAAGGAATTAGGAACTGAGCCATTAATTTCGGCCATGGGGGTGGCTCGTTGGGGGTTACATATCTACGAGTTTGCGCCTGACTCGTTCTCGGTGAGCGATAATTGGTGATGGTTGGGGTTGTTCGCTGAGTTCTAGGGCGATCCCATAGGAATTAAAAGCCTCTTGATATAGGGCAATTTGCTCGAAGGCTTGGCCGCGTCTGACCCATGCTTCCCAGTAGTCGGGTTTGATTTTGATCAGTCGGTCATAAGCAGCGATCGCATCTTGATAGCGATCGAGTTTTTCCAAGATCGCCCCTTGTTCTAACCAAATTTGGTAATTGTCTGGCCAAATAGCGATCGCCTCAGAAAAAGCATCCACCGCCTGCACATATTGTCCCAAACGAGCTAAAACCTGTCCCAGTTTCACCCAGGCTTGAAAGTTATCAGGTTTTTGGCGAACCAATTTCCGATAAGCCATGACTGCTTCTTCATCTCGTTTAAGTAGTTCCAATGCCATACCCCGCTGTAGTCCCACTTGGTCTGCTAGTTCGAGGGTTAAAACAGTAGTTTGAATTACTTTATCGTAAGCCTTCAGCGCATCCTCATAGCGTCCTAATCTTTCTAAGGTCAATCCCCGCTGGTTCCAAGCCTCGAGGAAGTTTGGTTGTACTTGCAGGGCATTATCGCAGGCAATTATGGCTTCTGGGTAACGCCGCAACTGAAATAAAGCGACTGCGCGACCTAACCAGGCTTCGGGAAAGTTAGAATTGAGTTGAGTAGCGCGGTCAAAAGAAGCGATCGCGGATTTATATTCTTTTAAATCCAGTAAAGTTTGACCCCGACCTATCCAAATAGCTGGGGACTCCGGGTTAATTTCCAAAGCCCGATCTAGGCTAAGTAAAGCAGTTTTCGGCCACCCCGATTTCAGAGCCATACCTTTATAAAACCAGGCTTCGTAATCGTTGGGTTGCAGTTGGATCACTTGGTCATAACAGGCGATCGCATCATTGTAGCGATGTAATTTTTGTAAGGCAATCCCCCGATTAAAAATAGCCTTGAAGCTCGCTGGTTGCAGTTCTAAGGCTTTATCGTAGGAAGCGATCGCATCGACATAACGATGCTGACTCATCAGCATTTCCCCACGATGAAACCAGGCTTCATAGTTAGCCGGTTCCAGTTTGA
This sequence comes from Limnospira fusiformis SAG 85.79, assembly GCF_012516315.1. Classification (NCBI taxonomy): domain Bacteria; kingdom Bacillati; phylum Cyanobacteriota; class Cyanophyceae; order Oscillatoriales; family Sirenicapillariaceae; genus Limnospira; species Limnospira fusiformis. The sequence goes on from NZ_CP051185.1 coordinate 6,077,891, forward strand.
CCGCCCGATCTAATGATGCCACGGCTTCACTATAGCGATCGTCATTCATCAAAGCATTACCCTGGTGATACCATAGAGCCGAAATATTTGGTTTAATTTCGATCGCCCGTTTATAGGAAGCGGCCGCCGCCTCAAATTGTAGGGATGCTTCCAAAGCCAAACCCCTCTCATACCAGGCTTCAAAGTTATTGGGTTCCATAGTTAAAGCCTTGTCAAAAGAGGCGATCGCTTCTTCATAGCGTTCTAACTTCGATAGAGTCATGCCTCTAAACGTCCACGGCCAATAATTTCTCGGACGCAATTTAATAGCCCTATCATAGGCCCCCAGTGCCTGTTTATACTGTTTCAACTTTCGTAATGTATTACCCAAGCGCAACCAAGCCGCCCACGAATCAGGCTTTAACTTAACCGCGATCTGATAATGTATCAGAGCCTGATCATATCGCTCCCGTTTATATAAACGATTCCCCTGGTTATACTCCCGAAATGCTTTAAATATATTGAATATCCCCCAGTTCCCGGCTTGATCTTGTTCCGCCCCAACAGAATCACCCTCACCAGCGGATGTCTGAGATGTTTCAGCAGGGGTAGTTACAGGCGCAGGCTGCTGGTTTAACTGTTCATCTGTGTTCAGCAACGTCTCTTTCCTCACCGTGGCTTGATTTTGACTTTACCCACCCCGGTTAGACAGGGCTTTTTTGACTTTCAGATATCTTGCCAGTTTACCAGAATTGATACTCCGGCGGTGAACCAAACATCATCAACCAAGTTTTCCCAGGTTAGATCGCCATACTTGGGCTTTAATTCACAAAAAAGTTTCCTTGTCAATGCCTAAATCATCAGTAAAAGTTATATTGTTTATAGACTTGATTTATAGTTGTGATCTAAATCATAGCCAAAATCTGAAAATGTAAGGCAAGATCATTGATGGGAGAACGGAGGATATCCAAAGCCAATGGCAATATTTAACCGTCAATAACCCACCACTAAATGGGAGTACCGATTCTAGTGGGGGCTTGAAATAGCCCTAGTTGGACTGATCAAGCTAGGAAATGCGATCGCTAACCATTGCGGATTAGTTGTCAACAAGATTGAAGATCCAGTGTACAGCAAAAAGTATACTAACTGGTGGCGATCGCCATCTGTATTCCTATTCGAGGGATTTAATCATGAATTGGGCAAACCATACTATGCCCCGTCTGCACCTTGCTAGTTGGGTTAAAAATCATTCACACCACCATTTTCACCCATCATTTTCGCCCCTTCAACCTCTGCGACAGTGGCTGAACCAGATACAAGTCAAAAATCCGAAAACCGCCCGATTGCTATGTAGTTTAATTCCGACTCAATGCCCCTTTGAGCGAGATATTAAATTTGGCGATCGCACTATTTTTCACATTCCGCCCTTATGCAAACTCAATCCGGTTTATGAAGAATTAGTCAGTTTACGTTTTCGCGCTTTATGCTATCTGGCTGATGAATGTGGCGAGGATATCACCGCTTATCTGGGAGGCTAAAATCAGATGAAATGGTGAACCGCCAGATCAGAGTTTAATGGTTGACGATTAACCCCCATCCCCCTACAACCCCTAGGTTGGAGGAGATGGGGGATTGTTAATCAAAATTAACCCCCAAAAAGATGGGCAAAAAGCATGGTGTTAATTAACTAAAATCAGCCTCAGCTTTCCGAAAACGGCAAATTGGCAGGTTGAGCAAATTATCAAGTGGAAAGGTGAACTACGGAACGCCATAAGCGCGATTGATTGCCAGTGGTAGTTAACCAATTGTCTCTACTTTACTGATCTAATTCCGCATAGTGAGACTCTGATAATTCAGGTTTATCTGCGGTCCTATGGTTAGGGTGTAACCAGACAATTTGACGCTGGCGGGGGTCTATTCGGTTGCCATTTTCTTGCATAATATTTTGAGCTTGTTGAGGGTCAAAATAGCGACTAAACTCCTCTTGATGTTGTTGGACCCTGGCTTCAGTCATATTAACTTCCGCCTCAATTTCTCGCCATTTATCATGGACGATGCGTTGATTAGGCACAATTTGGACCAGTGCTGCTACTGCGAATGCAGATAATGTGAAATTTGTCAATATTTTCGCCGTAGTTTCTAATGCGATCGCCCTATGATGTCGATGGGCGCGAGGTCGGACTCGAACTTGAGAACGACGACGCAAGCGGCGGGGAGACTGCTGTGGTTTTTGAGGTGGTGTAGGAGGTTTAATCGCGTACATGATCGTCGTCTCAGTATATTTTTATCATCGAGTCTGATGCGAAGGCAAGTTGTCAGGCTGGTAGCCCGGTTGATGCGAATGCGCCAACGGTAACCCGCAGCACTATAAATAAAAAGACCCCGACAGTCAAGCCTAGTGATAGAGACTAATTTACTGCATTATGCAGCAATTGTCTCCATTACGATCGCTTTTCTGTCGAAGTCCGGCTATTGTCCCTAGAGACAAGGAATATAGGGATCGATTCTATTTATAAAGTTCGGTGGAAAGACGGAATGCCAAAATACCGGGGATCAATGCAATTACCAAAGCGACAAAAACTTGGGTATCGGTTAGAGACATAATAAAGAAACTCCTTGGATCTGAATTTGATCTTGATTGTTGACTAATTTGAACTAATCTGGGTCGGTTGGGAAGAGTTTGTAACAAGTTTAAACAAAATGTTACGGTTTTTCGGGAAGCTGGGGACAACCGATCGCGATCGGTACTACCCACAGGCGCTGGCGATCGCCATTGATGTCCCCAACACCGATGCTATTCTACCAGCCAGGACTTGAGGCTAGGTTCCCAACTTACCAATTCCTCGTCCTTAAACCAGAGAGCGATTTCTTTTTGCGCGGTTTCTGGTGCGTCTGACCCATGAATTAAGTTGCGACCAACACTAATCCCAAAATCTCCCCGCAGGGTTCCCGGTTCAGCATTCAGGGGGTTAGTAGCGCCGATAATCTTCCTAGCAGAGGCGATGACACCTTCCCCTTCCCAGACCATTGCTACTAAAGGACCGGAAATGATGAAAGAAACCAGATCATTGAAAAATGGTCTTTCTTTGTGGACATCATAATGTTGTTCAGCCAGTTGGCGGCTGGCTTTCATAATTTTTAAACCCACGAGGGTAAAGCCTTTGGCTTCAAAGCGTTTGATAATCTCGCCGATGAGTCCCCGTTGAACACCATCAGGCTTAATAGCTAGAAATGTGCGTTCCAAGCCTAATCTCCTGTTGTTAGCAAATGTCTACAGGAATCAGATTAACTCATTTTGAGTCACTGCCATGATTTAATTGGCTGTTCAATTTACTGAAGCTAGGGGGAGGTAATCGTTGGCATAGTTCCTGTCAATGGTGTATAGTGCCATTGTCCCTGAATCTATAACTCCCCAAATGCGATCGGACTTATCTCCTATTTGGATTTCCTTAAAAATCTCGATACTGGCTACAGCTATAACTTTGATCGGGGGAGTTTGGGCGGCTTATAAATTGCATAGTTATCAAGGTAAAGGGAAATCCTTAATTGAAAGTATTTTAATTTCTCCGCTGATTTTGCCTCCGACAGTGGTGGGATTTATTTTGCTGCGAATTTTCGGGGATAGAGGCTTATTAAGCGGGTTGTTAGCTATCCTCAATATCAATATTGTATTTACTTGGTATGCGGGCATTATTGCGGCTACTGTTGTGACTTTTCCCCTCATTTATAAAACTTCCTGTGGGGCTTTTGAGCAAATAGATAGCAATTTGTTAGTTTCCGCCCGCATTTTAGGGGCTTCGGAACTCAAGGTTTTTGTACGAGTAGCGTTTCCTCTGGCTTTTCCTGGTATTATTTCTGGGGCGACTTTAGCTTTTGCTAGGGGACTGGGAGAGTTTGGGGCAACTATGATGTTGGCTGGCAATATTCCGGGAGTTACTCAAACTATTCCTTTGGCGATTTATTCAGCGGTACAAGCTGGGGAAATTCAGGAAGCCTGGATGTGGTCAGGGGTGATTTTATCAATTTCTTTGTCAGCAATTACTTTGGCTAATTTAGGGATTAAATGGCAGCGATCGCCTCAAAAATCTCCGGGGGTTAATCCTCCTCATCTCCAGATTAAACGAGCCACTAATTTTAGCATATATCCGGCAGAAGGCACGGGTTTACAAGTCAATATTTATCAACAACTTCCGGATTTTGGATTACAGGTAAAATTTTCTGGCTATCGCGAAGAACCCCTAGGGATTTTGGGTGCATCTGGTACGGGCAAAAGTATGATTTTAAGATGTATTGTCGGGGTGGAAACTCCCAGGAGTGGCACGATAGTTTTAAACGGGAAAGTGCTATTTGATTCTACCCAGCAAATCAATATTCCGAGTAGCGATCGCCGGGTGGGTTTTTTGGCTCAAAATTACGCCCTATTTCCCCATTTAACTGTAGCGGAAAATATCGCCTTTGGTTTATCAGACCAACTCTCCCAGACTCAAATAAAGATGAAGGTTGAGGAACAATTAATCAGGGTGAAACTTCCTGGTATAGGGAACCGTTATCCTCATCAACTCTCAGGGGGACAACAACAGCGAGTCGCCTTAGCAAGGGCTTTAGTAGTGGAACCAGAAATTTTACTGTTAGATGAACCATTTTCTGCCCTAGATAGCCACATTCGATATCAAATGGAACAGGAACTTATCCAAATACTAGAAACCTATGCGGGGGTGACATTATTTGTGACCCATAACCGTTCAGAAGCCTATCGTATTTGTCCTCGGTTATTAGTCATTAATCAGGGACGGGTGGAAGCATTTGGTTCCACCCAAGATATTTTTGATCACCCCCCTACTTTATCAAGCGCGCAACTGACAGGATGCAAAAATTTTTCACGGGTGGTGAGAATTTCTGAACGGGTGATAAAAAGCCTTGACTGGGGGTGTAACTTAGAATTATCAAAGCCGCTTCCCCAGGGATTAACTCATGTGGGAATTAGGGCTTATCAGGTTGGGGAAAACCTAAGTTTATGGTCAGAAACCGACCCACCAGGAGAAAAAAATATCTTTCCTTGCTGGGTAGTTTTTACGATAAAATCCCCGAAACAAATTAGCCTTTATATTAAGTTAAATAGTCCCCCAAATCACGCCCAAGATTATCACCTGCAAGCTGATATTTCTAAGGCTAAATGGCAGAAACTTAATAACCATGAATTTCCTGGGCAAATTACCCTGGCGGCTGACCAACTTTTGCCACTGGTAACCCCTGATGATTATGATGTCATGTTATCAGGGGATATGCTGAATAACAGAGGATTAAGCTGATATTAATACCGCATAAATTCGGGACTACCCAAGAAAATTGCACCCTGTAAATTGGGGGGACTTTCGGCTAAAATTTGGCGAGTTTGGGGAGATAATAAAACTCCTAAAGTTTCTTCTAGCTGCTTGACATCAACTGGGTTTCCTTTATGGAGTAATCCCCCCGCCAAGGGGACGGCTAAACTACTGCGACGCACCATGGTATCTGGGTTTAACCAAGCCTGTTGAGTGTTTTTATATCCATCAGGAGAAGGACAGCCATAAAGAGGCATTCCCAACTGGTTTAAAATGCCGTTAATGGGGTCATAATTAGTCACTTCTCCGACGGCGCGCATGACTGATGTTATATAACGATAGGGGTTTTTGAATTTACTATTGTAGTGATTTTCGTCCCAAAATTCGGTGCTGTTAAATAAGGTTTTGAGAACTTCGGTGATATCGCCTTGGGTTTCCATAAAGCGATCGCCTAAAGCCTTAACTAAAGATGATGGGGGTTCGTCAGCGACAAATGCTTGGGCTAATTTATAACCAATATGTTTGGCGGTGGCGGGGTGACTAGCTAGGATATCTAATGCTTCCTCAACCTCCTCGATACCTCTGCCTTTAATAGTTCTCCCAAAAAGGATTTTATCATTAAAATCATGTCGAGTTTCATCAAAATAAAATCCTTCCTGATTTCGGGGGCGATCGCTTGGTTTTGGTAGTCCCCAACCTGTCAAAATTCGGGCTAATTCCATCACGTCATTTTGTGTATATCCCCCCTCAACTCCCAAGGTATGTAACTCCAATAATTCCCGCGCATAATTCTCATTCAACCCCTTAAATCTTCCGGTCGCACCGGGACTATTTGGGGCGGTATTTTGCCAATTATCCAAATAGAATAACATGGCGGGATGCCTAGCGGTTGCGCCTAGTAGGGTTCGGAATTTACCCCAAACATGAGGTCTAATGGCGTGTTCCTCATAGGACCCAATCCAAATTCTACTCAGTCCTTGCAATCCAAATACGTTAAAATGGTTAAACCAAAAATCCACCATCACTTCTTCTAATTGGCGGGGACTATGTAAAGCCCGAATCATTCTGGCGCGACGAATTTGGTTAATTACTCTCTGTTGAAATTGCCGCCTAACTTGTGCGAGTTGAGGCTGTGCTAACCCCAGTTTTTGGGCTTCATTAACCTCTCGATTTTGTTCTCTAACTAGCCTTCCTGGTCGCCAGGGGAGGGTATCTAAGGGCTGAAGTTCCTGGGTGAGAGTTGCGGGAATAGCTAAAGAATTGGGGTTAAGTTGCGAGTTAATATATCCAGCCATCCCGGTCTTGTTAATTTGATTAATCTGACCGTTAATTAACCCTAAACTCTGTCGGTTAACCAGATGAATAATTTGGCGATCGCCCATAATTCTATACTCCTGAAAATGTTAACGCCCTAATTTATTAGGAATACCGTCACAGCCGCCGGGGATAGTATTTCGAGATTTTGACCCCGACCAAGCACAGCAATAATAACGATTCTCCTCGGACAGGTTCAAAACCGCAGTAAAATCAGCATTTTCTAGGACAGCGCCAGTATTAGCGCCAGTAGAGTAGTCAGGAATTAAGGTCCGAGTCCGGGGGCTGGCGGTTTCCACTGAACCATAAAAGAATTTAGTCGATCGCAGATTACTATGGGTGAGGTTGGCTTCATAGAGAATAGCGCGAGATAAATTAGCACGCACCAGGTCACAATTCGTTAAATTAGCGCGGACTAGGTTCGCCTCTCCCAGGTCTGTGCGCCGCAGATCGGTATTTTTTAAGTCGGTCCCGGCTAACATGGCCCCTAAATCAATAACTCGGATACCTTCGGCCCTATCTTCCGCATAACTACCATTACCATCTAATATAGGGCGACCCAAATGGCGATCGCGTTTAAGGGGAGTAATTAACCGCGCCTGGGACAGAAACCGGAGAATTTTCGCTTTTCCATCTGCGTCTACACTACGAATAATCGCCGCGGTTCGTCCTTCTGCGATTACCCTTTCCTGGGGCCAATCTTCTAATAGTCCCTGTTCCCCTAAGGCTAAATCAGAGACTCCCTGAAAATAAGCATCGATGGTCTGTTGTTGGGTAATGCGGTTTTGCTGAATGGTTAAATCCCGGGAGATTACATATTGTCGCCAAGCCACATATACGGCTAAAATGGCGATCATAATTTGACCCAAAGCGCCGATCAATTCCCCCAGTGCGCCGATCGCATCCCAGTTGATGACAATATTACGGGCTGCGTCTGTGTTGGAACCACTCAGCATCAACAGCCCGGTAATTGCCGATAAAATCCCGAAACTAGCGACGATTAAACTACGCCAGATAGGAGGAATCAGGGTTGTCCAAATTTTACCCCAACTCGGCCAAATAATTAACAGTGATGCGGCAATAGCCACAACCGCGCTGAGATAGCCGACCCAGACATTATCGATCGCTAACCCTAAAATCATGACGGCGATCGCCCCCAGGGTCAACACAGAAGCCAAAAAGTTACTGGGTCTAGGATTTTCCGGCTCGGCTTTCCCTTTTTGGGTGGGGGACTCTTCTAGGTGATACACCTCCCCATGATCGCTATAGGAGAAAACTTGATTCTCAGACACTGAGGGACTCAGGGTAATGGTGTTAGGACTCTTTCCATTGGGGCTATCAATATCCTGGTTAGGCTGTTGCGGTGCGGATAAATTGGGTTCTGTCATACTGATTGATAAAGGCTAGGAAAGATTTAATGCTCTTCTCTGGATCTATTGTATCTAAAGTTCCGGCAGATCGGGTATCGTAAATGTATTATAAAAATTGACTGATAATTCAGATATAATCAAATTTGCTATATTATATCCATGAACTTAAAGTTATCTGACTATACCAAAAAATTAGGAGTTAGCTACCCAACTCCAGGGCGTTGCTGGAAGTCTAAACAGCTACCCCATCCCACTAAACAGACTGTTACCCGCCGGATTATGATTGATTTTCACCCCCACAGTTTAGCCCCTTCTGCGAAAATAGTTAGGCAATTTGTCCCCTGGTTACATCAGCGGCAAAATCTGGTTATTTAGACTTCCCAGCCGACAGGTTAAGTGAATATGCGATCGCTCCATAAATGAGAGGATAGGTTAATAATAATACCGCTTAATTCCGGCAAATATTAACTCAATATTATCAGAATATTATCTAGTTTTTGTATGAGATAAATAAAATGTAATAAAAACTACAATAAACAACTAATCAGTATTGGTATTTTTTAAGTTATTTATATTCGCAAATTAAAGTATATAAACGACCCCAAAATCGATGAAATCACTACTCCCCATAGGAATTACTAGATGTCTAAATGCGCGCCTGTCTAGGCGGATTGCCTTTTGGGTTGCCACTAGCATAGTTGTGATTGAATTAATTATTTTGGTGCCATCAGTGTATCGTCGTCGCCAAGAGTTGTTATCTAAATTGCAGCACCTAACCTCTCAAAAAATCGCTTGGATAGTAGAAACTTACCCCCATAAAACGCCGGAGGATTTTCTCAAACAACTGCAAAATTTACATTATATGAACTCTGATATTATGGGAGGGTCTCTCTATAGTTCCGACGGACAACTAATTGGCAGTTTTGGGGAAACTCCAGCTTTATCTTATCCAGAAGCCAGAGATGTACAAATACTGTATGTAAACACTCCCGAAGGCGATCGCTATGATCTTACCTGTGATACTTTTCCCCGCCTAGATGATTATCTCATTATCCTCCGCTATGATGCCTCTCCTATTCATCGGGAAGTCTGGTATTTTATTGTACGAATTGCGGGACTGGTTTTGATTATTTCTGTGTTTGTCACTGGTGCGACTATGGTAGTGCTTAACTATTTAGTGATTTTGCCGATTTTGAATTTACGCCAGGATTTAATCAAGGCGGGTTCAGCTATTACTAATCATCAGTTACCCCCTCAGTTTTATGCTGCTTCTGTCCAAAGTCGGGATGAACTAGGGGATGTAATTAGCGCATTTATGGATATGTACAATCAAATTTCGGAGGCGATCGCGCAACAAAAACAAGCCGAGGAAGCCTTACGCCAAGAAAAGGAAAAATCCGATGAATTATTGTTAAATATTCTGCCGGAAACCATAGCCTATAAGTTAAAAAATACCCACACTTGTATTGCGAATAGATTTGAACAGGCGACTATTTTATTTGCAGATATAACTAATTTTACCGAACTCGCTTCCCAATTAACACCCACAGAATTGGTGGATTTACTTAATCAACTTTTTTCCGCTTTTGACCGCCTTACAGATAAGTATGGTTTGGAAAAAATTAAAACTATTGGTGATGCTTATATGGTGGTTGGGGGAATTCCTAACCCCCGTGATGATCACCCTCAAGCCGTGGCTGATATGGCGCTAGAAATGCAACAAGTTGTCCAACAATTCCACTGCGTTAGGCTTCCGGTTAGTGAAGCATCTGGTTTAGGAGAAGGGTCTACAGATGATCATAAACAGGGGGAAATTAGCCACCAACTTAATATCCGTATTGGTATTAATATGGGTCCGGTGGTGGCTGGGGTTATTGGTTTAAAAAAGTTTACCTATGATTTATGGGGAGATGCGGTCAATACTGCTAGTCGTATGGAGTCACAAGGTGAACCCGGAAAAATCCAAGTCAGTCAGACGGTATACTGGCATTTAAAACCACAATATATATTAGAAAAACGAGGGGTTGTTTCCGTGAAAGGTAAAGGCAATATGACCACTTACTGGTTAATTAGTAAACGGTCAAAATCTGTGGATTAATTAACTTGGTTAAATTTGGGATAAATTACCACTTGATTACGACCTTGTTTTTTAGCGTCATAAAGTGCTTTATCTGCCTCCATAAGTAAGCCATCGAGACTAATTTCTGATGATTCATAAATGGTCACACCAATACTCACAGTTATATGAATAGTCTGGTCATCAACGTATATGGGAGTTGTGGCGATCGCCTCTCTAATCCTTTCCGCTACCAATAGGGCTTCATCAGCTTGGGTTTCTGGTAAAAATACCACAAATTCTTCCCCTCCAAACCTGCCAAAAATATCCACTTTTCTTAAAGCATTAACCGTGACATCTGCCATAATTTTTAGTGCTTCATCTCCGATATTATGACCATAATTATCATTAATTAACTTAAAATGATCAATATCTATCATTAACACAGAAAAGGGGTTATTATAGCGGTGGGTGCGTTGAAATTCTCGCTCCGCCAAAGTTAAGAGATGGCGACGATTAGCAATACCTGTTAAAGGGTCTGTCGTGGCTAACTTTTCTAACTCAACTAATGCTTGTTTCAATTCATCGCGAGTATATTTTAACTCTAAATGAGTTTTAACGCGAGCCAGTAGTTCAGGAGCCTTATAGGGTTTAGTAACATAATCGACAGCCCCTTGACTAAAAGCCTGAAGTAAATGTTCAGATTCATTACTAGCGGTGAGGAAAATAATCGGAATTTCTGCATAAAGCGGGTCAGCTTTTAAATGCTCACACACCTGCAAACCGTTAATTTCCGGCATCATTAAATCAAGTAAAATCAAGTCAGGATTAGCAGTTTTGACTCTTTCGATCGCTTGTTTACCGCTGGTGGCGAAAGTGGTGGCGTAACCGACATCATCAAGCATCGCTCCAACGACCTGCAAATTTTTGCTGACATCATCAACAATCAAAATCAAAAAATTTTCTGGTTGAAAACAGTTCACTACACACTGGGCTATTAATTCCAAGACTATACATTGATCCTATACCAATTGTTAACCAATGACAACTAGAGACCAAACTAACCACCTACTCAATTAGTAATAATCACCATAACTTATTCACCATAAATATCTATAAGCGATCGTCGCAGGTCTGGGAAGGCTCTCACCGTCCCAGGGATTTTGTCCCAGTCAAATTGTTCGAGTTGGGAACTCAGGGTAGAAGCATATTCCACAAAAGCCGGATAGGGGTACTGGTGGGACCATTGAACCAACTGCTCCGCAAAAGCCTGTAAATCCCTCATTTTGAGAGTTTGTCCTAGTTCTGGCCAAAATCTGTCTTCGTGTTCCTGGAGTTTTTCCAGTAATTCACTAATGGAAGCATAGGGGGGTTCTGGTGAAACCGGAAGATCAGGGGTAGCTGGGGAGGTATCATCATCAACTTGATCAACAGCATTTACAGTGTCCTGGGGAAGTAGTTGTTTTAAGACTAAGACTAACTGTGAACGACTCACAGGTTTATGCAAAAAACCATCCTGGATAGAAGATAGTTCTTGGTGGTCGCGATCGAGGGATGAAGCCGTTAAAATAATAATTGGAATTTGCTTAGTGACCGGATTTTCCTTTAACTGTTTGGTGGCTTCCACTCCATCTAATTCCGGCATTCGCAAATCCATCATAATTACATCAGGTTGTTCTAGTTCCGCTATTTGAATCGCCTCGATGCCATTATGTGCGAGCAACAGATGATGGTGGGAATTTACAAAATATCCCTGAATTAAATCCAAGTTTGATTGGACATCATCAACGACTAATATTTTACTCGGTTTGACCGCGTTTAAATCATCATTTTTTTCGACGAGTTTATAATCATCGGGTTGCCAGTCTATGGGTGTAACATTTGGGAAAATTAAAGTAAATTGACTACCTTTACCCAGTTGACTTTCTAGGCTGATAGTTCCCCCAAGCATTTGGGTGAGTCGTTTAGTAATTGCTAACCCTAGTCCTGAACCACCATATTTGCGGGTGCTTTGTCCTTCACTTTGAATAAAACTATCAAAAATGCGTTGCTGTTGTTCTGGAGCGATACCAATTCCGGTATCAGCGATCGCTATTTCTAGGGATATAGTAGATTCGGGATTCTCCGCATTTAGGGGAGTATTGCTGTTAGTCACCACCGAAATTTTCACCCAGCCTTCATCAGTAAATTTGAGAGCATTTCCCACCATATTTAACAAAATCTGTCGTAACCTGACTTCATCAAACATAATCGCTTTCGGCAAATTATCGTTAATTTCTCTAATCAATTCCACCTTTTTTTCGGCTGCTTTGTGGCAAAAAATTTGATAGATTTCTTCTAGCATAACCCGTAAATCAATCGGTTCCTGATGGAGTTCCATTTTCCCCGCTTCAATTTTTGATAAATCCAGAATATCATTAATCAAAGAAAGTAAAGTTTTCCCACTAGCTGCAATGGATTTAACATATTGCTGTTGACGAGGTTCCGACACCAAACTCTGTAGGAGATCGCAAAATCCTAGAATCGCATTCATAGGGGTACGGATTTCGTGACTCATATTAGCTAAAAATTCACTCTTAGCACGGTTAGCAGCTTGGGCGTGGCGTGTGGCTTCTTTCAGGGCTTGATTTTTGTGTTCTAGTTCTAGTTTGTGTAACTTTTCCTGTTCCAAAAGTTGCGCCTGTGCTAAAGCAATTCCTACTTGTTGAGCGATAGCTTCTATTAGTTCAATTTCTTCGTGAGTCCAATGGCGAAACCGATCGCACTGTTGCAAACTAATGACTCCATTAGGTTCGCCTTTGTAGGAAGTCCGAACGCTTAACATGGATTTTAAATGAATTTGGCGACAGAGATCATAATGGGGAAACAGTAGGGGATCTTGATAGACATCATCAGAAGCTATAGCCTGATCCTGATTTAATAATATGGCAAGATGTCGATTCTTGTGAATGGGTATTTCTACCCCCAAAAAAGGCTTATACTCACCCCTTAAATATTCTGCTACCATAGTTATTTGCGGTTCAGAAGTGGCGGCGGAATAACGATGAATTAAACAGCGATTCACATGAAAGGCTTCCCCCACTAAACTAACTGTAGCTTGAACAATGTGTTGGCTGTCGAGACTTTGGCGAATTTCGTCTGTTATCTGTTGTTGTAGTAAAGTATTTTGAAAAGCCTGTTCCAGAACTTTTTTAGCCTGTTGACGTTCGATTTCATTACCAATCCACATGGCAATTAATTGCAACAATTGCCGTTCACTATTGCGAAAGGGAGTATGGCGAGGATGGGGACTACAAAAGTTAATAGTTCCATATACATGTTGTCCTACTATAATCCTCACCCCAATATAGGCTTGGAGTCCTAGGTTATGATAGGCTGGATGGTTTTTATATTCCGACTGTGCCGCCGAGGTAATACAGACAATTTCCGAACTGTTAAAAGTGGCTTCACAAAAGGTATTGTTTAATCGGAATAAATCGCCTTTTTCAATAGGTGGTGTCAGTCCTGGGGGAGTTTGTACCGCTACCACCTGATAGCGATCGCCCTGAATATGAGAAAGCATCCCAATTTCTAAGCCAAATTGTAGTCGTCCCATAGACAGTAAAGATTCTAGTCTCTGATTAAAATTCAGATTAGGAGCCACAGCAATCTGATATAATTCTCGGAGAGCAACTTCTCTAGCTTGTAACTCTTCTTCTGCTTCTTTCCGAACTGTAATATCCTCAGCAATACCAGCAAAGCGGTAAATATTTCCGTCCTGATCATAAATCGGAAAAGAACAAGCACGAATCCAGCGTCTTTCACCATCTGGGCGAAAAATAGGATACTCTAACTCTAATTCCTTTTTTCTCAGAAATTGGTGTTTCATTCCACTAATTACTTTCGGTCTATAATTCACATCTATCGAATCAAACCAAGACTCAGGTTCTTGATATAAACTCTCACAAGTTCTGCCCCAAATTTGCTGATAAGCTGGACTAATATATAGGACTTCTCCACTGCGAGAAACTATAAAAAATGCTTCGGAAATTGCCTCAGCAAATTGACGGAACTTTTCCTCGCTTTCCCGCAAAGCTTGTTCAATTTGTTTTTGTTGTTCAATTTGGTTTGGTAGTTGCTGAGTTCTCTGTTTAACCCTAGTTTCTAAATCCTGATTAAGCCGCTGACGTTCCTGTTCAGCTTGTTGGCGATCGCTAATATCTTGTAACATCGCCGTATAAATTACTTGATCAGGCAATTGCAACCTAGATATAGAAGCCTCAGCCGGAAAAAATTCCCCATTTTTCCGTAGTCCTACAATCTCTCGCCTTCCCTTCATCGGAGAATTTACAATTTCCTTTTTACCAAAATTTTGGATATGTTTTTCATGTATTTGGTGGAGATTTTTAGGTAACAGAATATTCAGAGGTTGTCCAATCACCTCATCGATAGTATAGCCAAAAATTCTTTCTGCACCCTGATTAAATAAAGTAATCCGTTGGTCTTCTCCCACAGAAATAATCGCCTCTTCCGCAATATCTAAAATTCCCCTCAACTTTTGATTACTCTCAATTAAGGCTTCCTCTAATCGGCGACTTTTATCAATTTCTTGTTGTAATATAAAATTTTTCTCGGTTAATGTTTGAGTACGTTTTTGGACTAAATACTGCAAATTCTGATTGAGTTTATTTAAGGCTTTGCGACTCTCCTCTAATTCGATAATATCTCGATAGGAACGTAAAGCAGCAATAATAGTTGTCATCAATTTTTGCTGAGTCATTTCTACCTTAGTTTTATAATCATTAATATCATAATCAATAATTACAGAATCTTCCGGCGCTTCCCCCGGATATCCAGTTTTGAGGATAATTCTCACCCAGGGATTATTAAGCTGTGTACGGATATATTTAACTAAATCCAGACCCGCATTATTAGTTTCCATCACCACATCTAACAATAAAACAGCCGTGTCAGGATTAGCGGCGATCGCTTCTTTGGCTTCCCCCCCCGAATAAGCCGAAATAAAAGTTAAAGGTCTATCTTGAAAAGTCAAACTTTTTAAAACCATTCGTGTCGCTTGATGCACTTCTTTATCATCATCGACCAGCATAATTTTCCAGGGTTTACCGGACTCCATCCCATCGCTGTCAGATAAAACAGAAGACTCCTCGCCTTCTTCCTCATCCTCAATAATCATTAAAATATCTTCATCTTTAGTAACATCACCTGAATGGTTTTGACTATTCATATCTTAATCCCTATAAATTCATTTTTGAGGATAGCGGGGACAGTTGATGATAAATTTAGATCCTACTCCCACCTGACTCTCGCAATCAATTGTACCTTTCAAAGTTTTAGTTACCAAATTATACACAATATGTAAACCCAAGCCATTCCCCCCCTGATTACGGGTGGTAGTAAAAAAAGGGTCAAAAATATGCTCCAGGGTTTCAGGAGGAATACCACAACCATCATCACTGTATTCAATCAAAAAGTGATTATCGCTCACCTCAGCTATCTTTAAATATAACTGACCTGACTCAAATGGTTGGTCAGCATGAATCAGAGCATTAATCACCAAATTGGTGATCACCTGAGAAATCGCACCAGGATAGCTATCTACCTCTATGGTGTCGTCTCCCTCAACTACAATGCGATGATGGGTCTGTTTCAGTTTAGGACGAATATTCAATAGAATTTCCTCTAAATAGGGTTTGAGAGCAAAAGTTCGCCTTTCTAGGGATGTTTGGTCAACGGCTACTTGCTGAAAACTCTGGACTAATTCTGCTGAACGCTGGAGGTTACTGAAAATCAGTTTACGGCTTTCCGATACCATACCAAGATAGGTATTTAAAGTCGATCGCTTTAACGGTTGCGATCGACAAATACTCATCAACTTTTGAGTTTCACTCACCAAAAAAGAAGCCGCCATAATTCCCGTCCCCACCGGAGTGTTAATTTCATGAGCCACCCCCGCTACCAACCCCCCTAAAGTCGCCATTTTTTCCGCTTCAATTAGTCGTTTTTGCACCGTTTTTAGCCGTTGCGATGTCTGGGAAAGTTCCGCATTTTGTTCAGTTACTTTCTGTGGCAACGTTCGATACAGCAAAGCATTCTCTCAGCCAATTGCTACCTGAAAATATAGTAAACTCACCACTTCTATTTGAGCATATCCAAAACTGTCATTTTGCCTATTTTTTTCCATATACAAAATCCCAATTAGCCGTTTTTGCCGAATTAAAGGAATACCTAGAATTGACCGGGAATGATGACTTTTAATATATTCATCATCCCGAAAATTTTGGTGGTCATTATAAGCATTATTAAGCAACACATATTCATAAGTGCGCGCCACATAGTTAATGATTGACTTAGGAAAAGATTTGTCTGACAGTGTATTAAGGGGAATTGACCGCAAAACCGTCACCTCATCAATATCCATCTCTGCTATAGCTTCAATCATCCATTCTTGAGATATTTCTTGACTGGATTTATGGTCACATGGTAAAATTAAGTAACCTATTTCTGCATCTGTATTCTCAATAATAATTTTCATGGTTTTAGCCAACAGACTGGCTAAAAAAGTTTCTCCAGACAAGGTTTGATCAGCCTGTAGAACATGACCCAGATTAAAAATTTTGGCATTGCTTGGGTATTCTCGACTCTGAGATATTGAACTTTTCCACCAGTTAGCCGGAGAAAAAATATCAGGATATCGATACTTAATATCTTTAACTTTTGCGGTAGCTTCCCAGCGGCTATAAGTGCCATGAGCCGCCTTTATATAAATCACAAAAAATCTCTCTAAATTTTGTTTTCGATAAAATTCTGCCGCCAATTCATAGGCGATCGCTATTTCTTGAATCGCACCATTTTTAATCGCCTCAGAAACCGCTTGTTCGTACTTTTGCTGTGCTGATAATATCTGATTAGGCAGGCGTTCTAACTCCGCCTCTACCAAAAGATACCGATGTTGAAAACTCGCATAAATATGATTATTCCAGGATGACATTAACCCCTGATTTTGGCGGATTTTATCTAAAATAACATCCCGCTTTGACCCAGACATAGTTTCTGCCTGTACCAATAAAGTCAGAGAATCATAAAACAAATATTCTCCGCGATTAAAAACACTTAAACCATCATCGATATAATTACTAACTAATTCAGCCGCCTGTAAAGCCGATTCATAATCTCGAAATAGATAGCATAGAATTAATTGGAAGCAGTGAACATCAAATAAAGTTGAACTGCTATCAAGCGGATTTAATAGCAATAACATTTCCTGTTCTATATCTTTCCATACCGAGGCATTAATCCAGTCTGATTTTTGGTTTAAATTCCGCAATTGTTGCATCATCGTACTCGCCGGTTGCGTCAGACCCTATAAGCAATAATAACCTGATAATTAGACACTGACGCACCGGGTCGGCTACCTCTCACCTCCCTTGTAGGGTGCGTCAGACCTGGTAAGTAGCAATAATCACCGGATAATTGAAACTGACGCACCTTTGCTTGGCGACCTTGTAGGGTGCGTCAAACCTGGTAAGTAGCAATAATCACCGGATAATTGAAACTGACGCACCTTTGCTTGGCGACCTGGTAGGGTGCGTCAGACCTGGTAAGTAGCAATAATCACCGGATAATTGAAACTGACGCACCTTTGCTTGGCGACCTGGTAGGGTGCGTCAGACCTGGTAAGTAGCAATAATCACCGGATAATTGAAACTGACGCACCTTTGCTTGGCGACCTGGTAGGGTGCGTCAGACCTGGTAAGTAGCAATAATCACCGGATAATTGAAACTGACGCACCTTTGCTTGGCGACCTGGTAGGGTGCGTCAGACCTGGTAAGTAGCAATAATCACCGGATAATTGAAACTGACGCACCTTTGCTTGGCGACCTGGTAGGGTGCGTCAGACCTGGTAAGTAGCAATAATCACCGGATAATTGAAACTGACGCACCTTTGCTTGGCGACCTGGTAGGGTGCGTCAGACCTGGTAAGTAGCAATAATCACCGGATAATTGAAACTGACGCACCTTTGCTTGGCGACCTGGTAGGGTGCGTCAGACCTGGTAAGTAGCAATAATCACCGGATAATTGAAACTGACGCACCTTTGCAGCGACCTGGTAGGGTGCGTCAGACCTGGTAAGTAGCAATAATCACCGGATAATTGAAACTGACGCACCTTTGCTTGGCGACCTGGTAGGGTGCGTCAGACCTGGTAAGTAGCAATAATCACCGGATAATTGAAACTGACGCACCTTTGCTTGGCGACCTGGTAGGGTGCGTCAGACCTGGTAAGTAGCAATAATCACCGGATAATTGAAACTGACGCACCTTTGCTTGGCGACCTGGTAGGGTGCGTCAGACCTGGTAAGTAGCAATAATCACCGGATAATTGAAACTGACGCACCTTTGCTTGGCGACCTCAGAGTAGATAATTAAAACTGACGCACCTTTGCTTGGCGACCTGGTAGGGTGCGTCAGACCTGGTAAGTAGCAATAATCACCGGATAATTGAAACTGACGCACCTTTGCTTGGCGACCTCAGAGTAGATAATTAAAACTGACGCATCTCTGGTCGGCGACCTCAGAGTAGATGATTGAAACTGACGCACCTCCCCTCGGGTACGTCAGACCCGGTAAATAGAAACGAGTCCCCCAAGTTTAACTGACGCAGCTTTTATCGGTTGCTACTGACGATTAACGAATGTATTGTGGACACATCTGCTTAACCAAATTATTGCGAATACTTTGATCGGTGCGTAAAATTTCCCGTATTTGGGGGTCCAAAGTCATATCTTGACGAAGAGACTCTTCCTGAATAGCCTGACGTTGCCGCCAAGTTAACCCCCCAGAAGCCAAGGCTTGACAGGTATCTCCGACATCTTCAACAATAGACTTCAAATCATTTTGAGCAGAAAGCAGCAACATACGTTTATGTAGCTCAGGTTGTTCGGACTCCTCAACCATACTTCGGTAACGAGAGATGATATGGGAAGCGCTCAACACAGTTGGCGGTTGTGCTTCTGCGGGAAGTTGACCAATCAAAATCCCAAGGGAAACTACAACCCCTATATACCCATACAGACCATTCTTAGCCATGGTTCCTCCTAAACGGAAGTTTAACTCACTAAGGTTGTTAACAGACCGGACCATTTAGCCACCTACCGCATACTCAAGCGATCCCAGGATCATCCTCAGAATCTGCCAGCAGTATCTGGAGGGACACAGGTTCTCTAATCTATCACCCAACCTGGTTAAAAGGACAATTCCCCAAGGGAATGCCTTTGAGAACAGAACTGGTTTTTTGAGTTCGGGGATATTGTACTCTCAGACTATACATCAAGTCTTGGGCAAGCGCACCAAATCTATCAAAGTTCATTGAGAATAGCCATTTTGCCGTTGATCCTGGAAATAATTTCTTTGAGACCCTCAATTGCCATATACTCCTAGAACCAGAGAAAATAGGAGCATGATTTAATCACAAATTAGGTTAATATTTTAGGGCAATACGGTATAATAAGCGAGAAGGGTTGAGGATAAACCTATTGCCAGATATGTCAAACCCAAGGAAGCGGCCAAAATCCTTGGAGTCCATGAAAGAACACTCCGCAGATGGGACGACAATGGCTCAATCGACACCATCAGAACCCCCGCTGGGCAACGACGATATAACGTTGAGTCATATACTGCCAAATCAGGCAGTGACAAACGCAAAGTCGTTATCTATGCCAGAGTTAGTAGCCACGCCCAGCAGTCAGACCTCAACCGACAGGTGGCCGCACTGTCCAACCTCTACCCCGAAGCAGAAGTCGTCTCAGAAATCGGAGGCGGGCTCAACTTCAAGGGAAAGAAAATGCTGGCCTTACTGGGACATCATTTGTCAGGAGATGTCGGCATGGTTGTCGTTGCCCACCCAGACCGATTGGCAATATGGGGATTTGACTTGTTTGGATGGCTCTGTGAGCAAAACAGTTGCTCACTCATGGTTCTCAACCAGACAAGTCTCAGTCCAGAACGAGAAATGGTTGAGGACATCCTCGCCCTCCTCCACTGCTTTAGCTCCAGATTATACGGACGGAGTAAATACAAAACTCAGGTCAAAGAAGATCCGGATTTACCCCAGCCCAGAGCTAAATCAAGTCTGGCGTAAATGGCTGGCTGCTTGTCGGTATTGCTACAACCAAGCAATTGCATTATCTAGGAGTGGTAAACGACTAAGCAAGTTAAAGTTACGCAATAAAGTGATGCCGAGTGACTTACCCGAATGGGTCAAAGAAACACCCTGCCACATTCGGCAAAATGCCATCTTTGATGCCTATCAGGCTTTGAGCGCCAGTCCTGGCGCAAGGTTTAGGAGCTGTCGGGATAGTTCTCAAGCGATTAAGTTCAATAATACTAATTTCTCTTCAGGGAGTTGGTATCCAAGACTAACGAAAGGATTAACTTTCATGGTTTCCGAACCCATCCCTAAAACTTGCGGGCAAGGGACTCAGTTGGTGTTTACCAAAGGTCGATGGTTGGCGATTTTCCCTGAACCAGTTGCCGTTACCCCAACTGAAGCGAATGGCGTAATTGCATTAGACCCGGGTGTGCGAACTTTCATAACTGGGTTTGATGGCTCTCGGTTTCTGGAATTTGGCTCCGGGGATATAGGACGCATTACTAGGCTATGTCAACATTTGGATGATTTGATGAGCCGAATCGCCAAGGAACCCTGTCGTTCAAGAAGGCGACGGATGAGGCAAGCGGCTCAACGAATGAGAACCAAAATCCGCAATCTAGTTGATGAAGCCCACAAACAAATTGCTCACTACTTGACTCACAACTACAGCATAATTTTTCTGCCGACCTTCGAGACTTCCGATATGGTTGCCAAGGTGAAGCGTCTAATCAGGTCTAAGACTGCCCGCGCCATGCTGACATGGGCGCATTATCGATTCAAACTAACCCTGAGACATCAAGGGGAAATAACTGGAACCACAGTTGTAGATGTGACGGAAGAATACACCAGCAAAACCTGTACTCACTGTGGTCAGATGCATTCCCAGCTAGGTGGCTCAAAAGTGTTCCGATGTCCTGAGTGCGGGTTCACTCTACCCAGGGACTGGAACGGTGCTTTTGGAATCTTTCTAAAAGCTTTGCGGGATACCGCCTCTGTTACCTTAACGGGTAATAGTGCTATCGTCGCATTGTCAGGCAATAGCCGGATAAATGTCGCGTAAATGTATCAGTCATAAACTACATTGGTGAGCGATCGGTGCTTTTTCCTGATTCAATAGGAAACATAGAACATAAACTTTTGTTACGAGAGGAGTGAAGATGTACATTGTACAGATTGCCTCTGAGTGCGCCCCTGTAATCAAGGCGGGAGGTTTGGGTGATGTAGTCTACGGACTCAGCCGAGAGTTGGAACTGCGGGGCCATGCAGTAGAGATAATTCTACCCAAATATGATTGTATGCGTTATGACCATATTTGGGGACTACACGAAGCCTACCGAGATTTAGTTGTCCCTTGGTATGGTGCAGCGATACACTGTGATGTTTACTGTGGCTGGGTTTATGGCAGATTATGCTTTTTCATAGACCCCCATTCGGATGACTTATTTTTCAATCGCGACTGCTACTACGGTTGCAATGATGACAATATGCGGTTTGCCTTTTTCAGTAAGGCAGCCTTAGAGTTTCTGTTGCTGACTAACAAACGGCCCGATGTGATCCACTGTCATGACTGGCAAACTGGCCTAGTTCCGGTGCTACTGTTCGAGATTTACAAGTATCATGGCATGGAATATCAACGGGTTTGTTATACCATTCATAACTTTAAACATCAGGGCATTGCGGGATGTAATGTTTTGTGGGCTACCGGTCTGAATAAGGAATCTTACTATTTCGCTGACGATCGCCTCCAAGATCCCTTTAATCCTTTTGCTCTAAATTTGATGAAAGGCGGAATCGTCTATTCTAATTTCATCACCACAGTTTCCCCCCACCATGCTTGGGAAGCACACTATGGCGATTTTGGTTATGGTTTGGGCCATACCATTCATGAACATCAACATAAATTCAGGGGGGTACTCAATGGCATTGACTATGAAGTATGGAATCCCGGAGTCGATCGCTATATTCCCCATCATTATGATGCTGATACCTTTACGGAAAAAGCCAAAAACAAACAAGCACTCCGAGAGCGATTATGGCTGGGTCACGGGGATAAACCTTTAATTGCTTATGTGGGGCGTTTAGACCAACAAAAAGGCGTTCATCTCGTCCACCATGCTATTTATTATGCCCTCTATCGCCAAGCTCAATTTGTGTTGTTAGGTTCGGCAACGGAAACCGCAATTAACAACTGGTTTTTGCATGAAAAAAATCATCTAAATCATAACCCTGATTGCCATATCGAAATTGGTTTTAATGAAGAACTTTCCCATCTCATTTACGCCGGGGCTGATATTATTATTGTTCCCAGCAATTATGAACCTTGTGGCTTAACTCAGATGATTGGGTTGCAATATGGGACAGTTCCAGTGGTGCGGGGGGTTGGCGGGTTACTCAATACAGTGTTTGACCGAGACTATGACAACTGTCATGAAGAAGAAAAACGCAATGGTTATGTGTTTTTCCAAACTGATAGTCAGGCACTAGAATCGGCTTTAGATAGAGCGATCGGCTTGTGGTATCACTATCCCAAAGAGTTTCAAAAGTTGGCAATTCAAGGGATGGAATATGACTACTCATGGTCAAATCCAGCTACTCAGTATTTGTCGATTTACGAATATATTCGACATAAATAAGTGTCGTAAAAATTCCCATATTTCTGGGGTTTTTGGTGGCGGTAATATCCCAAACCTCACACCTGAAACCTCAAATATTATCGGTGACATCGGTTCATATATCTCACTTAGATATGATGTTTTCCTCAGCATATAAATACCAAGTAAATCAATGGTATTTTCGACCGACAGATGTATTTCTAGCCTCCTATCCACGTTCTGGTAATACTTGGATGCGATTGTTACTTAGTGATGTAATTAAACAATTGGGGGGGGAAACAACACAGCCAGGAGGTAATGTGATCCCAGATGTTTATAAGGTTGATATTGAAGACTGGTATCGCAACCCTCGGATTAAAATTCCGTTTCGGATTATTAAAACCCATGAACCATTCGACCTAATTTCAGATTATCGAATTATCTACCTATTTCGACATCCTGCTGATTGTCTTTGTTCCTACTATCACTATCAACTAAGGTCGCCTAAGTTTCGGAAAAATAACTCGGGGATAGATGAGTTTTGTCTGAATTTAATCAATCAATGGTGTGGTCATATTAACAGTTATTTAGAAGCTGCAAAAACTGACAGCGATCGCCTTTTATTTGTCAGCTATGAATCCCTAAATAATAACCCGGTTGAATCTCTCAAAAATGCCTGCATTTTTATGGATTTAGATATCACAGAATCTCAGGCTAAAATTGCCGTCACTAATCAACAATTCCGGCAACTTAAAAGTCTCAGTCAGCGGGGAGATAGCCAAACTCTAGGATTTGCGGAAAACGGCGGATATCAAAACTTCTTTCGGCGCGGTGAAATCAACTCATCGGCACAAGAATTGTCGGGAAACACCCGCGAAACTATCAACCATAAATCCCAGAATCTTGACAATCAAATGAGGGAACTGGAGTCACAAAAAGTCACAAATATTAATAGTAATTAAGAGTCGATAAGGTGCTATCTATGTCATAATTAATCCCAGAAAAGTTTAACGGAGATAGATGACAGCTAAAACAGGATTGACGAAAAGTGCATAAATTGTTTTAGTATATCAAAATGGATAACCCTATTATTATATCAATGGCAGAGCAGGTGCATACTCATGGATTTACTATCCCATCAGTTTATCAGCTATTTTGAGCCAGAACAGGCGGATAAACTTTGTCAGTTGGCTATTGTCGAATACTACCCAGAAGGAAGCCTAATTTTTGAAGAAGGCGAAGTTCCCGACTACTTATATTTAGTGCTAACGGGGGAAGTAGAGTTTAGTAAGTCCACAGGAGGCGATCGCTATCAGGTGGTAACAGTAGCTAGACCCAATAGCTTTTTTGGTGAATTTGGGGTCTTAGACGGACAGCCACGCAGTGCGAGAGCGATCGCTACACTAGGGGGAGCTACCCTAGCTAAAATCTCACGGGATAACCTAATCACCATTCTCCAAGACGCAAAGGGTCAAGTAGTCCTCAAGCTATTCGGCTATATTACCCAACAACTGCGAAACACCACCAACGAGTATGTCAACCAAATGGTTCACAAGCAGAAAATGGAACTATTGGGGGAAATGGTCAACACCATTGTACACGATTTTCGCAGCCCCTTCACAGGTATTCAGCTTTCTAGTTCCATGATTCGGGAACTACACCCGGACGAAGAAACCGAGGAATGGTGCGATCTAATTTCCATGCAAATTCAACGGATGTTAGGAATGGCTGAAGAAGTCCTAGAATTTAGTCGGGGAAGCACCAGCCTGCTCTTAAAACCCGTGGCTATAGAGGAGATTATACAGCAGTTTGAAAAGTTAAACCGAGTCTATTTACACTCCTCTGATGTAGAATTGGTCATTGATATTCCTGACGGAATCTACGTCCTAGCTGACCTTAACAAGATTATACGGGTGTTACAGAACTTGGTCAGCAATGCAGTGGAGGCCTTTCCTAATTCACAGGGAAAGATTATCATCACTGCTACCACTCAAGATAATTGGGGGGTGATTATGGTTAAAGATAACGGAACGGGTATTCCCAAAGCTATTCAAGAACATCTATTTGATGCCTTTGTCACCTATGGAAAACAGGGAGGAACAGGTTTAGGAACAGCGATCGCCAAATCCATTGTCGAAGCTCATGGCGGCGCGATTAGCTTTGAATCAACCGCCGGAGCAGGAACTACATTTTGGATTCGTCTACCTTTGAACAGTGGCGATCCCAATATGCAGTCCCCAACCCTCAAACAAGTAAATATTGGTTGATTTTCAAGGATGATTATATATCCAAAACCTCAAAATCTGTTTGACCATAGGCCATTTGGCGATCGATAGCTGAGAGAATTTTATTATTAGCCTGATCCGAGTGCAAGCAGGCGCAAGCCAAAGCCGCCACATCAGCGCGGTGGATAGTTCCCGCGACTCGGTAATCCTCCGTTAGCACACCATTTCCCGTCGCTGGTTCGGACTTTAACCCTCCCGGACGGATAATAGTATAGGTGAGGCCACTATTAATCAGATGTTCCTCGGCTTTTTCCTTTTCTATCAAGACTGATTTCAGGGTTTCCATAGCCTGGGGAGGGAGAGCTACAGCACTTTGACCGCTACCAATGGAGGAAATTAGGATAAATTTTCCTACATTAGCTTTCACGGCTGCATCAATCAGGTTACGATTCCCCAAATAATCAGCCCTTTGACCGTCTTTCGGTAAACCGCCAATGGTGCTAATCATGGCAGAAATAGCCGGCCCGTCTGTCACAGCCTGTTCAACGGCGGCCAGATCGAGAGCATCTCCCATGACAATTTCAATCCCCATTCTTTCGAGTTCTGGTCCGCTGGATGGCGATCGTAATAATGCCCTAACCTTTACTTGTCCTCCCCTCAGACAATTGGCAATTTCCCGACCTACACCCCGACTCGCACCCGCGAGAAAAATACAAGATTCAGAATTCATCTATTTACTAAAATCGTTTATCAATTATCCATTATCAATTATCCATTATCCCTTGTCCTCAAATACCCCCAAATATAATTTTTGCTAATTTTTACGACTCAATGGATTTAAATTTCAAAATATTGTTAAGAATTAATACAATTTAATTGAAAATATCTCGCAAATAGTTGACGAGATTATAGGGGTTATGGTATCATCGGATAAATCGTTACCAAGGGCCTCTTGTGTCTAGGCGCAAAAAAAAAGCCTAAAGCCCCGATTATGTCGGGGTTAGGATTATTCTACGACCAAAATTAAAAATTCACGATGCACGAGTTTTGCGGGACTAAGGCGATCGCCATTTTTAGGAGTCTTGACAAAAACCACATTGTGTGCATATCTGAATCGTCGATGGGGATCAGTGAATTAAGAACTAGGGGTATCAGAAATCAGAGATCTCATACCTTCGAGAGTGGCGGGGATAGATCGCGGGTCCATAAACATGACCTTGCTGCTATCACTATTACCGATAGTAGCTCCCATCTCAATATAGTTTTGGGCTAACAGATATTGCAAGGCTTCCCGTGCTTCCGGGTCACTTTGGAGAGTCTTAGTTAGAATTTGGATAGCTTCCGCCGTCGCATGGGCTTTGAGAACCTGAGATTGACGTTGTGCTTGAGCCTCGAGTACCACAGCCTTTTGTTGAGCTTCAGCAGCTAAAACTTGCGCCTCAGCCCGACCTTTAGCGGAGTTAACAGCAGATTCTCGTTCTCCTTCGGAAGCCAGAATAGCAGCGCGTTTTTGTCGTTCCGCAGACATCTGCAATTCCATAGCATCCATTACCGCCTTAGTAGGGCAAATATCGCGCAATTCCACCCGTGTGACTTTCACACCCCAGGGGTCAGTAGCGATATCCAATTCCCGCAATAGCATTTCATTAACTTCTGTGCGCGCGGTGAAAGTTTGATCAAGTTCTAGTTTTCCCATTTCGGAACGGATCTGGGTTCGCACCATATTTTCCATAGCAGCCTGTAGGTTATTCACCTTATAGCAGGCTTTTTCCAAATCCATAATCCGCCAATAAACGACAGCATCAACGCTAATGGAAACATTATCGCGGGTAATACATTTTTGGGGAGGAATATCAAGGACTTGTTCCCGGACAGTTTCCCGATAAGCCACCCGATCCAAGAAAGGGACAAGAAAGTTTAAACCCGGATCTAAGGTACGGCCATTATACTTACCGAGGCTTTCGACTAAGGCTTTATCGCCCTGATTAATAATTTTGACAGAACCTGCCAGTGTCGAGCCACCGAAGAGTAAAATAATGATCAAAAATAGCTGTTCCATGGTTGATTTTCCTCTAGTGTTAAATTCGGATGAGCATATTTCTACAGCTTGACCAGGATAGACTTCTGACCAATCAAGTAGTTAGGAATTGATTAACTTTTCAGGAACGACAATTAAGGTATTTCCTTCTCGATTGACAACCAGGACCTTTTGTCCAGGAGCGATCGCATATTCTCCCTCGGAACGTGCCCGCCAAGAAATCCCATCATAAATTACCCGTCCGGTTTGTCCCGGCAAAATTTCCGTCAAAGTTTCAGCCTCTGTTGCTTCTTCCAGGATAGCAACCCGACGGTGTGGCAATAAACGGCGCATTACCATTATAGATGCCACGGATAATATCATCCAGAGAGCTATTTGTATGGGAACATTAGGCAAGATCAAAGAGATCGCAGCCACTACCAAGGCACTTACGCCCATCATAAACTCGACAAAGGCCGTAGGAAGAAATAACTCCATCAAACATAACACGGCCCCGGCCAGCAACCAAACGAGTGTAGGATTGGCAAACATCGATTTAACAAGCCTCCCGGTAATTTAGGGCGCTAGAGTTGATAGCGCAAATTTGATGATTAATGGATTGCTATGATCAACAGGAGCATGATTTAATCACAAATTCGGTTAATATTTTAGGGCAATACAGTATAATAAGCGAGAAGGGTTGAGGATAAACCTATTGCCAAATATGTCAAACCCAAGGAAGCGGCCTAAATCCTTGGAGTCCATGAAAGAACACTCCGCAGATGGGACGACAATGGCTCAATCGACACCATCAGAACCCCCGCTGGGCAACGACGATACAACGTTGAGTGATATACTGCCAAATCAGGCAGTGACAAACGCAAAGTCGTTATCTATGCCAGAGTTAGTAGCCGCGCCCAGCAGTCAGACCTCAACCGACAGGTGGCCGCACTGTCCAACCTCTACCCCGAAGCAGAAGTCGTCTCAGAAATCGGAGGCGGGCTCAACTTCAAGGGAAAGAAAATGCTGGCCTGACTGGGACATCATTTGTCAGGAGATGTCGGCATGGTTGTCGTTGCCCACAAAGACTGATTGGCAATATGGGGATTTGACTTGTTTCGATGGCTCTGTGAGCAAAACAGTTGCTCACTCATGGTTCTCAACGAGACAAGTCTCAGTCCAGAACCAGAAATGGTTGAGGACATCCTCGCCATCCTCCACTGCTTCAGTTCCCGATTATACGGATTGCGTAAATATAAAACTCAGGTCAAAGAAGATCCGGATTTACCCCAGCCCCGAGCTAAATCAAGTCTGGCGCAAATGGTTGGCCGCTTGTCGGTATTGCTACAACCAAGCAATTGCATTATCCCGGAGTGGTAAACGACTAAGCAAGTTAAAGTTACGCAATAAAGTGATGCAGAGTGACTTACCCGAATGGGTCAAAGAAACACCCGGCCACATTCGGCAAAATGCCATCTTTGAGGCCTATCAGGCTTTGACCGCTAGTCCTGATGCAAGGTTTAGAAGTTGTCGTGACAGCTCTCAAGGGATTAAGTTCAATAATACTAATTTCTCTTCAGGGAGTTGGTATCCAAGACTAACGAAAGGATTAACTTTCATGGTTTCCGAACCCATCCCTAAAACTTGCGGGCAAGGGACTCAATTAGTCTTTGCCAAGGGGCGGTGGTTTGCGGTGTTTCCTGAACCAGTTGCCGTTACCCCAACTGACGCTACTGGCGTGATTGCATTAGACCCGGGCGTCCGAACTTTTATGACCGGGTTTGATGGTTCACGATTTCTGGAATTGGGCTCCGGAGATATAGGACGCATTACTAGGCTATGTCAACATTTGGATGATTTGATGAGCCGAATCGCCAAGGAACCCTGTCGTTCAAGAAGGCGACGGATGAGGCAAGCGGCTCAACGAATGAGAACCAAAATCCGCAATCTAGTTGATGAAGCCCACAAACAAATTGCTCACTACTTGACTCATAACTACAGTATAATTTTTCTGCCGACCTTCGAGACTTCCAACATGGTTGCCAAGGTGAAGCGTCTAATCAAATCCAAGACTGCCCGAGCCATGCTGACATGGGCGCATTATCGATTCAAACTAACCCTGAGACATCAAGGGGAAATAACTGGAACCACAGTTGTAGATGTGATGGAAGAATACACCAGCAAAACCTGTACTCACTGTGGTCATGTGCATTCCCAGCTAGGTGGCTCAAAAGTGTTCCGATGTCCGGAGTGCGGGTTCACTCTACCCAGGGACTGGAACGGTGCTTTTGGAATCTTTCTAAAAGCTTTGCGGGATACCGCCTCTGTTACCTTAACGGGTAATAGTGCTATCGTCGCATTGTCAGGCAATAGCCGGATAAATGTCGCGTAAATGTATCAGCTACAATTATTTTATATTTGATTTTCCTGGTTGAGTCCTATCGGCAACATATCTTCAGAGTGTCTTTACATAAACTATTGCAAATCAGCAGTTCATCACCACCCCCGATCTACTGCACGAACCCGGTCTGTCCCAAACCTAGCAATGTCTTGGGAGAGCAAATCTGTGCTACCTGTGAGACACCGTTAACCTATCGCTATTTGTGGGCGGTGGGTTCTGCGGCTCAGTCCATGCAATCGGGACAAATAGTTGGAAACCGCTACTATGTGACGGCGCCCCAAATTTGGTTGGATACTAAGCCAGGAGTCCCTCCGGTGCTTCCCGATCGCTTATCTGATGCGATCGCATCCTATTTGTATCTGTATCCTTACCACCTCCATATTCCCAGCGTCTATGGGGTTTACAACTTCACTGCTGCTGAGGATATGGTTGAGATTGTGCTTCTGGATAATATCCCGGTTGATGATCGGGGCAATTTATACCCCTCGTTGGTAGAAGCATGGCCGGAAGCCACAGCAGTCCGTCAAGTTTACTGGCTATGGCAGATTCTACAATTGTGGATTCCTCTGTGTGAGCAGGGAACTACCTATAGTTTACTAATTAAGCATAACCTGCGAGTAACTGGGTGGCGGGTACGATTGCGGGAGTTACATCAGCAGGGTAAGATACAACCAACCCTACGAGATCTGGCTGAGTCTTGGTCAGTTTTGATTGAAACTGCCCATCAGAGAGTCCGCCAGCCTTTACAGGATATTGTGCAAGTCCTACGCCATAGCCCAGAAGATGCCATAGAAGCGATCGCCACTCAACTTAACCAGATCTTACTAGAACAAGCATCTGAGTTGCCCTTACATATAGCAGTAGCAGGTCAAACAGATGTGGGTATGATGCGATCGCATAATGAAGATTGTTGCTACCCCACAGCTACCGATCTCAAGCAAACCGATATTTACCCCAATGACAGACTCATCCCCTACATGAGTTTAGTTTGTGATGGGGTGGCGGGTCATGAAGGTGGCGAAATTGCTAGTCAGTTGGCTGTCCAATCGATTAAGCCCTTGATTCACAGTTTCATCATGGAAGTTGAGCAACAGGAAACCCTACTTTCCCCCCTGATGATCGCCCATCAACTTCAGGAAATTACCAGAGTTGTTAATAATGTCATTGCCGCCCAAAATGATGAGCAGGAACGCTCATCTAAGCAGCGCATGGGAACTACCCTAGTTATGGCACTACAACTCCCACAACACGCTAGACGTGGCTCTGGTTTCGATTTTAACAATGCCCATGAACTTTATATTGTTAATGTCGGTGATAGTCGCGCCTATTGGATAACGCCGGAGTCTTGTCAACAGTTGACCATTGATGATGATGTTACCATCCGGGAAGTGCGTCTGGGTCGTGCTGTATACTGGGATGCTAAACAACGCCGGGATGGCGGCGCTTTAACTCAAGCCTTGGGAACCCGAGAGGCAGAATTTTTGCGCCCGGCAGTTCAACGGTTTATCATTGAGTCTGATGGTCTACTTTTGTTGTGTTCTGATGGACTCAGTGACAACCAATGGGTTGAGAAAACTTGGGCGGACTATGCGCCTTTAGTTTTACGGGGCGAAAAATCCCTAGAATCAGCGGTTCGGGATTTGATTGAGGTGGCTAATACTCAAAATGGTCGGGATAATGTTTCGGTGGTTCTAACTTATTTTGGGGTTTCTCCTCAAAAATTGGTTCTGGTCGAACCCACTGCGACCACTCAAGAGTCGCCACCCTTAGAGTCGGAATTTACAGCAGCATCACGCGCCTTGATGGAAGAAGAAGCTGTGACTTCTGTTGACAAGAGGGCTACTCGTCTCCAGCGATTGAAACAGGCTGTATTGATTCTGGCTTTATTGATTTTGGCGATCGCAGGTGGTTATTTAGTTTGGCGGTTAGTCTACCAAGACTCCCCCACAGACTCCCCCACGGAAACACCCACGGAAACACCCACGGAAACACCCACGGAACCCTCAACCACAGAAGTAGATTCTGCTACCTATTACATTTCCTAGGCGAACCTTCAGAGGGCGGGTTGATTTATCTTATCCCTAGGAGGGAAGGATATAGGCGAACCCTCAGAGGGCGGGTTGATTTATCTTATCCCTAGGAGGGAAGGATATAGGCGAACCCGCCCCTACATGAGATCTGGTGGAGAGTTGGTTATTCTTTTTTGTCAATCATCATCTGCTGTAAAATCCAGGGTACAATTAGCAGAATTAATAGCATTCTGGTCATCTGCATAGCCATGACCAAACCGGAATCTCCCCCTAGTTGTAGGACTGTGGCTATCATAGCGGTAATTCCGCCGGGGGTTGAGCCTAAAATAGCGGTCATGGTGTCAACTTTAGTAATTAGATGGAATATATATCCAACCCCTAAACAGCTTAAAATTAAAACTATGACTAAGATTACCTCAATTAATACGGCTTTGATTAACTTTTTGGCGGTGTTCCCATCAAATTTAAGACCGGTACCGAGTCCGACGAATAGCAAGCCGACAGTAAAGCCGAGGGGTGGCATTTCAAAGGTATAAGGTAAACTCCAAAAGCCAATTAATCCCGCCAAAAAAGGGCCGAGAAATAGGGAAGAAGGAAGCCGCAGCAAAGGTCCTAGCCACACTCCCAAACCGCCGCAGACGCTGATAATTAGCCAGTTAAGGAAAGCTGGGGCGTGGGGGGGACTAGACAGGGAAGTAGGGGAAGATAAGACTAATGGCATTTCTGGAAGTCCAGGGGAAGCAAACCAGAAACTAGCTAGGGTGGGGATAATTAAAGCGACTAGGAGAATGCGGATATATTGGAGGACGGCGACGGCGATCGCATCAGCACCCATTTGTTCACTGATAGCTACTAAACTAGGACCAGCACCGGGAATGCAACCTAAAAATCCGGTAGTGCGATCGATTTTCGCCCACCGCCATAATAGATAGCCATTACAGACACTCATGGCACCTGTTACTACAATACAACCTAATAGGGGTAAAGCGTAGGTTTTACCGAGTATCAAAGTTTCGGGGGAAAATCGAGTAGCAGTAGTTAAAGCAACGATCGCCTGTCCGACCAGGTTAAAAGACTTGGGTAAAGGTGTAGACTTCTGCCAAATTAGAGCCAATAAAATCCCGACAATCATCGGACCTATCAGCCATCCTACTGGCATATTTAAGGAAGCCAAAAGCCATCCTGCCATGATAGCGATCGTCATCTCAATTAGGATAACTCCCACTTTTTCCCCATTTAATAGTAACGTTTTTAACGGGCTTTCATGTATCGAAAAATCAAGATGTTTGGCGGTAAATTGCATGGGAATAAAAGCAGAGCTATTAATTTTCATTTCATGACTATCTATATAGAATGGTTCAATGTAATTCTGAGAAAGCGGAGGATAAAGATTTTAATAAATACTAATCATACCAGGGCGGGCATTATAGCCCGCTCGAATTTTGCCCCAAGTCCACCTAGACAGCAGACATAGAACGCAAAGTTTTTAAGGCTTCATCCACATGACCTTTAAAATCCAACATGGAATCAAAAATGTGACGGACTACCCCTTGATTATCGATTACATAAGTCACCCGACCGGGAAGTATCCATAAGGTGGCTGGAACTCCGTATAATTTCCGCACCTGATTTCCCTTATCACTTAACAGAGTAAAAGGCAAATTATACTTACCGACAAATTTCTGATGTTCATCGGGGGAGTCCGCACTGACTCCGATAACTTCCGCCCCAGTTTCCTGAAAAATCGTGTAACTGTCCCGAAAGGCACAGGCTTCGGCCGTGCATCCTGGGGTATCATCTTTAGGGTAAAAATAAAGCACTACTGCTTTGTTACCCCGAAAGTCTTTGAGGCTAACCGATTCCCCGGTCTGGGAGGTTAAAGTAAAATCGGGGGCGAGGTCTCCAACTTGAACTGGCATATTTGCGATATCCTGTAACTTAACTTTAGCAAAAATGTTAAATTTTGTGTGCCTTTGTTATGATATCGCGGAATCTATCCTGCGGAAACCTAATTAATGGAAACCTATTCCCCCAGGTTCCATGCTGCACGATTCTATAGTTCCGCGCCCAAAAGCGATCGCCATATTAAACAATGAGGTATTGATTAAATGCGAGTTTTACTAATTTATCCAGTGTTTCCTAGAACCTTCTGGTCCTATGACAAAATTCTGGAACTGGTCGATCGCAAAGTCCTGTTACCTCCCCTAGGGCTGATCACCGTAGCGGCGATTTTACCCCAAGAATGGGAATTTAAGTTAGTCGATCGCAATATCCGACCCGTCACCGAAGCCGAATGGGAATGGGCGGATCTAGTCATTCTCACCGCCATGATCGTCCAAAAAGTCGATCTGCTGGCACAAATTCAGGAAGCCAAACGCCGAGGTAAACCCGTCGCTGTTGGTGGACCTTATGCCACCTCAGTCCCTGGTGAAGTTGCAGCCGAAGCAGATTATTTAATCCTGGACGAAGGCGAAATCACCTTACCCCAATTTGTCGAAGCCATTAACCGGGGAGAAACCAGCGGCACTTTCCGATCGCCAGAAAAAGCTGATGTTAGCACTACTCCAGTTCCCCGTTATGATCTGCTGGAATTGGATGCTTATGACTCTATGTCCGTACAGTTTTCCCGTGGCTGCCCCTTCCAATGCGAATTTTGCGATATCATTGTACTCTACGGGCGCAAACCCCGCACCAAAAATCCTGAACAACTCCTCAAAGAATTAGATTATCTGTATGAATTAGGATGGCGGCGGGGAGTGTTTATGGTCGATGATAATTTTATCGGCAATAAGCGCAATGTTAAGTTATTGCTAAAAGCCCTCAAGACTTGGCAAATTGAACATCAATATCCTTTCCGATTTAATACAGAGGCATCAGTGGATTTAGCCGCCGATGAAGAACTCATGGATATGATGGTTGACTGTAATTTTGATGCGGTATTTTTGGGTATTGAAACCCCGGACGAAGCTAGTTTGGCTTTAACTAAAAAATTCCAAAATACCCGTAGTTCTTTAAGCGAATCTGTCGATAAAATTATCCGGGCTGGCTTGCGACCAATGGCGGGATTTATTATCGGTTTTGATGGCGAAAAATCTGGGGCGGCTTCCCGGGTGATTGAGTTTGTAGATCAGGCTGGTATTCCTACTGCCATGTTGGGGATGTTGCAAGCCCTCCCCAATACCGGATTATGGCATCGGTTGGAGAAAGAAGGACGCTTACTAGCGGATCGGGAAAATATTAGCCAACACGCTACTAACCAAACTATGTTAATGAACTTTATTCCGACTCGTCCGGTTGAAGAAATTGCCGCCGAATATATCCAGGCTTTTCGGACTCTCTATGAACCCGATCGCTATTTAGACAGAACCTATAACTGTTTCCTGAAATTAGGCGCACCTCGCAGTAAAACCCCTTTTAAAACTCCTGAATTGGTGGATTTACGGGCTTTGGCAATTATTATTTGGCGACAAGGAATTAAGCGATCGACTCGGTGGAAATTCTGGCATCATTTATTGGGTATTATTCGCCATAACCCGGCGGTTTGGGAACATTATTTAACGGTCTGCGCCCACAATGAACATTTCCTCGAATATCGCGACATTGTAACTGCTGAAATTACTCAACAACTAGAGAATTTTAAAAAAGTGGAGTCGGCGGAATTGCCGCCCGCCGAACTCTCGAAAGTTACAGCTTGAAGTGATTAGTTATGGGGAGCAAATTTGCTCCCTGTTATGACGTTCAATTAATTTAAATCTATGATACTGAATTAGAGCATCCTAATATGATGAGAGAATCTTACGAT
The DNA here is from genome assembly GCF_012516315.1 of Limnospira fusiformis SAG 85.79. Taxonomy (NCBI): domain Bacteria; kingdom Bacillati; phylum Cyanobacteriota; class Cyanophyceae; order Oscillatoriales; family Sirenicapillariaceae; genus Limnospira; species Limnospira fusiformis. The sequence continues at coordinate 6,113,150 of NZ_CP051185.1, forward strand.
GATCTTGATATTGCGCCCCTAATTGACCATACCTTATTAAATCAGACGGCTTCTGATGAACAAATCCAAAAGTGTTGTGAAGAAGCGGATCGATATAATTTCGCTTCCGTTTGTATCTTCCCTGGTTTTGTCAAACTGGCGCGGGAACTTCTGCACAATAAAAGCCCTAAAGTTTGTACGGTAATTGGGTTTCCCTGTGGTGCGAATACTTCCGCCGTGAAACTGTATGAAGCCTTAGAAGCGGTCGAAAATGGGGCGACTGAGTTGGATGTGGTGATTAATTTAAGTTGGTTAAAGTCGGGAAAAACTAATGAGTTTAACCGGGAATTAGCCGAAATTTGCGAGGAAACCGGAGTGGTGGTTAAAGCCATTTTGGAAACAGCCGTTTTGACAGACGCAGAAAAACGTCTGGCCGCGGAATTGGCTATTGATGCGGGGGTTACTTATCTCAAAACTAGCACGGGATATTATGGAGGTGCGACGGTCGAGGATGTTAGGTTACTCAAGCAAGTAGCGCGGTCTCAGGTGGGAATTAAGGCTTCTGGAGGTATTCGCACTTATGATCAGGCGATCGCACTTTGGGAGGCGGGGGCGACCCGTTTAGGTACTTCTGGAGGGGTACATATTATCCGCAACCCGCGCCATCAACTCAACCAAGAAAATCAGGATTAATGAGTCGTACTTATAAAGCTACTGGGATTATTTTAAAGGCGATACCTCTGGGAGAGTCCGATCGCCTATTAACTATTTTAACACCAGAATTTGGTCTGATGCGAGTGGTAGCACCGGGGGCGAGAAAATCGCGATCGCGTCTGGGGGGGACTACGGGTTTATTTGTGGTTAATCAGTGGTTAATTGCCAAAGGGCGATCGCTTGATAAAATTACTCAGGCGGAAATTATCAACTCCCATAGTGGACTCGCTAAAAATTTGGGTAAATTAGCCGCTGGTCAATATTTGGCTGAATTGGTTCTTAGTCAAGCCTTGAGTGAACAACCTCAACCGGAACTCTTTTTGCTATTGTCAGAACATTTAGACCGCCTAGAAGGACTTCCTAATACCTCTACAGAGGAAAATGCGATCGGTATAGTCGCCCGTTTAACTCATGGAATTTTTCACCTCTTAGCTTGGGCGGGAATTGCTCCCCAGGTCCAGTTATGTTGTCTAACTCAACATCCTTTAAACCCTAATTTTAGCGACCCTAATTGGTTGGTAGGGTTCAGTTTAGCGGCTGGGGGTATCATTAATTTAGTCGAATTATCCCGCATTACCAGCCAACATAATGACCATCAATCATCCTCAGTTTCCGAAGCAGGTGGGCGTTATCTAACTGAGGAAATATCCATCAAAATTGATGCGCGTCTAGCAGCAGAACCCTTGGCAATTCTTCAACATTTAGCCCAATCTGAATTAACTAATCTCTGGAATACCTATCAACCATCAGCTTGGATAACCGTGGAAAAAATACTACGCCGCTATGCTGAATATCAGTTTGCTCGCTCGATTCAATCTGCCTCTTTAATTGACAGTTGGCTATTGAATTGTTCCCCTACTAATTGGTGTCAATAACTAGGACTGATGATTGATTAATCATGGTTTCGGTAGCTGGTCGATTTTGGTTATATTTTGGATAAACGATTCAATCATAATAAAAATGGTTAAAAAGCAGCCTAGCTTATTTGGGATAAGATATTATAATCGCGATTTCTTACAAAAAAAATCCTGGGGTAAAAATTGTTTTAATTCATCTTTTCCGACAGCTTTATGTTGCTATTTGCATGAGATCAATCTTGAAAATATCTATATTAAAGTAAATTCTAACTTAGAGATTGAGCATACAACTATTGCCACCGAAGATGTTTTTGGTATTAATCCTCAATCGGATCTAGCATTTTATGCTTTTGAATCACAATTTACACCCTATCAACAATATTTAATTGGTACCCTTCCCAGAGTTGATTTAGTTACGCAAACTAACGGACTTTGTTTGCGTGCTATGGAAATTAAACTGACCGCATTACCAGATAATACAACTTGCGAACTACCTGAAAATCAGTACGGATGTGAAATTGTAGTACGACCCGATACTATTGTTGATTTAGCCTGTAGCATAGCCTCTAATCTTCGGCAACAAGGAACTAATATGGCGGAATTACTACAATTAACATTTCCACAGGATTTAGATTGGACAGAACCCCTATCAGTAATTCCTTATGTCTCAACTATGATAGAAGCGATCGATAACTTAATGAGCCACATTGTTTCAGTTCAAAAACCATTTTTAATGCAGCCAATTTGGAAAACTCAGGGAAAGTCTCCCCAATTGTCTACTAACTGTTTAGATGTATTTATTTGGAGTGATATTTCCTTTAGTCGATTATTTATCAATTTGGCTAAACAAGAAATAGAAAACTTTGGTCAAATCATCAAAATTTCCAGATATACACGAACAGTAATTTGGCTATTTAAAATGTTAAGTGATTTTGGCGATCGCGGATTATTTGACCATGTAAGCATTATTGATTCCTGCTCATACAACACCAAAAATGATAAAGCATTTGCAGTCAATGGAAAAATAACTCACGAATATATGAACTCAGAGTCTTGGCGACAACCAAGAATCCCTAAGCAGGAAATCAAAAATATTATTTTAGGAGATGGTCAAAATTTACTGAGTCCCGAAAGAAGGTTTGATGCTATAATATACAACTCACCAGATTTATTTTGACTATAAATTTGTGAACTATGAGAACTATAGATTTGTTTGCTGGATGTGGTGGATTATCTTTGGGATTTGAAAATGCTGGATTTGATATTAAAGCTGCATTCGAGATATGGCAGCCAGCCATTAAAGTTTATCAACGTAACTTCAGACATCCCATTTTTCAAGTTGATTTATCTGAAGAAAGCGTGATACATACTCTGCGAGAGTGTAAACCAGAAGTCATTATTGGTGGTCCCCCATGCCAAGATTTTTCCAGCGCGGGTAAAAGGGATGAAAGTTTAGGACGTGCTAACTTAACTATCAATTTTGCTCGCATTATTGCTTCTATTAAGCCTCGCTTTTTTATGATGGAAAATGTTTCCAGAATCACCAAGAGTCAAACTCTTAAAGTGACTTGGCAAATCTTAAAAAACAGTGGCTATGGTTTGACTGGCTCAGTTTTGGATGCTAGTTATTGTGGGGTTCCACAAGCCAGAAAACGATATTTTCTCATCGGTGAACTAGAAGGAAAAGACAATTTTTTAGAACCTTATTTGTTCAAAAATTATGCCTCTAAGCCGATGACAGTTTTTGATTATCTAGGTTTGAGTTTGGGAATTGAGTATTTTTATCGTCACCCAAGAAGTTATCAAAGGCGAGGAATTTTTAGTATCTATGAACCTAGTCCCACAGTGCGAGGTGTAAATCGACCTATCCCTAAAACTTATCAAAAACATCACGGCGATGCCTGTGACCTCAATCCCTCTCTACGACCACTAACTACTATGGAAAGAAGTTATATCCAAACCTTTCCTAAGTCTTTCAAATTTGAGGGGAGTAAATCTGACTTGGAACAGATGATTGGCAATGCGGTTCCCGTCAAATTAGCTGAATATGTGGCAGGTTCTCTTCTTAAATATATTGAAGATGGTTATAATCACGTTGGGTCTCACGATTCCTATATACAACTTAGCCTCTTTAATTGACAGTTGGCTATTGAATTGTTCCCCTACTAATTGGTGTCAATAAATTAACGGGGGGGGGACAAAATTATGATTAACTTGTCATTAACTATGGTATAATCTTGGCCCGTCTTGAAAATCCTAGTTATTCCGTGCATGGGGTTGACAAAATACTAGATTTATGCAGTGAGGCGATCGCTAAAATCGGCAATTTAGTATCTGATGATACAGTAGATTATGGCGGATCAGTTCTATGTAGGATATCAATTCTCAGGGGCTGCCACCAGTGGGAATGTTGCTCCCCAATCACTGATTTATGAAAAGGGTGATCTCCGAAGATAATTAATAATGATAACTAAGGAATAGATAATACCCTAATGCAAAACATATTCGGGGGTGGGGTCAAAAGTACCACATTGGCCAAACCAGGCAATGAGTCCTTGTTACTATCATTAGATTTAAAGACAATTGCAGATTATTTTTGAGGAAATTTGCATTTTCCGGATTTTTTTGCTAATATTAATTTAGGGACGGGTACTTAAACTTAAACAACAACTTGATTCAACATAAGTGGAGTATTCACAACTATGCAGTTGATGAAAATAGTTCACCTGAAAGCCTGGGAGTTTTCTAAGTGATTGCCATATCATCACGTCCGGTTAAACGTAACTGGGTCACAATTAGCTTTGCTTCTACACTCTATCTGGGATCGATTTTGGATTTACTTCTCGCCGAAATCCCCTCGGAGTGCCAAGATGAAATCAGACTAGGACTACAAGAAGCCCTAGTTAATGCTGCCAAACACGGCAATAAGCTAGATCCCAGTAAAACGGTTGTCGTTCGTTTTGCGATCATCAATAATCAGTTCTGGTGGTTGATCTCAGACCAAGGACGGGGATTTAAACCCCCATCCTGTGGCTGTAGCTTGTCAGCAGTGGAAACTAATGATAACTGCTGGGATGACCCAGAACTACCCCATGATGAACATGAATGCGGACGAGGATTGTATATTCTTGAGCAAATATTCGATCGCGTGGAGTGGAACCAAGATGGAACCGAACTAATCCTAAGTAAACAAATCCCCGCTATATCACGTAAACCTCTTGGGAGCGTGGAAGCCCCGTGTCTTTAGACCGGGGAGGAAACGCGACAGGGGGACTTTAGTCCCCGTCAATCTTTCAAGCATAGGCGTAACCATCCTTCCTGTGAATGGGTTGGCAGTATTTGTGGCTGATGCCTGCCACCCGTACCGAAGCGGTGGTAATATCAAAACTACCAGACGCACGGCAGAGAACCCGTCCTAGATATGAGCCAATTTTCTTCCCCGCTGTGACCAGTGCCGTCACCATGTCGCCAGTCTGAAAGCCTTTATGAATTTGCCTCCTGGAGCGGTGACGATTCGGGAATCCGTACTTATTCGTCCCGCACATCTGACGGGTTCCATGCCCCTTTGCTAAAATCAGCAACGGTTTTGAAGTCAGAACTTCGAGTGATTCGACTGGTCCAACACAGGCAGCATCAAGCCAGTGAGCTTTAGGTAGGTTGAGCCTCAGTCGATTGAACTTCGTTTGTCCGCCCGTTCCTGTGGTAACTGGGAGTCCTGTTGCTTTCAGAGCCTTGAACAAGGCCCATCGGGTCGAGTTAACGGCAGCCGCATCTTTAAGGGGTGATTTGGCCTGCCTGAGAAGACGACTCAGGACATCAGGCTGGCCCGATAAAAAATCCCGAATGTCCCCATTGCCTTTGGCTTGATTGCATGAGTGGCAAGCCATCGTCAGGTTAGAAACCCGGTCAGAGCCACCCTTAGACCGAGGCTGGATCTGCTCAACTTCAAGTGGTACATTTTGAGCCCCACAGTAAGCACAGGTTCTGTCCCACTTGAACAACAGGTATTCCCTGACTTCATAGCCTTGTAATTCTCCCTGCTGATACTCAACACCTGATATCTCAGGGTTTTCCATCAATTGCAGGTCGAACCGTACTAGCTCTTGAGCAATGCGGCCAACTGGGGCAAGTCTACGAAATCGGTGAACCCAGGTCATTAGAGTATCTACTCGATGCTGCAAGCTGGGAGCTAACCAACCTTCGGGACGAGTCCGATTCAAGAACCGAGCTGGTCGATATCGGGTCTTGCGGTTTCGTCGAGAACGTCGGAGTTGACGACGAGAGAGCAATGCTTCTTTAATCTGCTGTCCTCGGTGCTGCAACTCGGCAGCAAAGATAATATGATTCCCTTGCTTTAAGGCAATTCCAGTGACTTTAGAGCCTGGGTCTAATTTGAGTTCGAGGGGTTCAGGATTAGCGTCAACCTCCTTGTTTAGAATAATGGTGAATGGGTAGCGTCGAAATACCGATGCTTTCCCGGCTTTGAGCAGTGATCGTGCCACCCCTGGCTTGCACGGTGTCAGGGGCTTGCGGTTGGTATCTAAAACGAAAATATGGTTAGACATTGTTGCGTCTGTTCTGATTGCTCGTAACGTTTGCGCTTGCGCTAACGCGCACGCTGCGCGAACGCTAATGTTCAGAGTCGGTACTTTCCAAATCGCACTGTCTTAACCCCTTAGAACTGTTTAACGATTTGGTTCTAGTGCCTGGAACTAGCACGCATTCCAGGGTAGGAACTTTAACTCTTGCTCGCTCACGTAGCCAGTTAAGGCTTAAGCTGGTCAGCTACCTGAAAGCGGGGGCACGAAGCCCCCGTGCTTCAGCCGGGGGTGCTGACAGTCTAGTCGAGGCTGGTAGCCCTATCTGTGGAATATTTGATTCAACAACCCATTTCGGGGATCATTTAGAGCCATGAGTAGGACATGGAGGTGCAGAGATGGACCTATCTAACCAACCGACCGCCTGTTGTAATCTGGGGATAGCCTCAGATGGTTCATCCTTGAGCAAAAAAATCAAAGCCGCGGCCACCTGTTCCCGAGCCCGAGCATTACGATTAGATTTGAGACGATGCCAGTCCCGTTCAGAAATAGCCAGATGTTCAGCTAGTTTCTGGGCTAGTTGCAAAGTCTCGGCATTATCAATTTTGGTTGAACTAGAATGAGTCATGGTGATTCTATATTTGAAGTTGGGAGAATTTTCTAATCATTATGCCAAGAAATACCTCATCCCAACCTAACCCCAATGATTCTCAACTGAATCGGGACCAAGAGGAAATCGAAGAAGCCCTCGAATCTGCCTCGACAGCGATCGCCACCATACAAGAGAGGATAGCTCAAATTCAGCGCGATCGCCAACGTCAAGCCGAGCTGAAAAACCGTATTGACCAAGTGATCCCCCAACTCCAGCAGGTCAAATCCCAACAACTCAAGCAAGAATTAAAACAGCTTACCCAGGAACTAGAAGCCGTAGAACTCAACTTAGAAAGCAGCCTGTTTACCTGGGGTAGCCTCAAAGAACCCTTTTGGCAAGCAGTCCGTTTTGGGGGACTAGGGGTAGTAATTGGTTGGCTGCTGAAATCCTGTTCTGGTTAGACATTCAGCATTGATGAACCATAAGATTTTTGAGATCCCCAGGTGCTACAGCCCCATGTTCAGTAATAATTGCCGTAATTAACTCAGCCGGAGTCACATCAAAAGCCGGATTATAAAACTCCACACCTGGGGGACAAATAGCAGTCGAGCCAATTTGATAAACTTCTTTCGGGTCTCTTTCCTCAATAGGGATACCTTCCCCGCTCTGTAATCGAAAGTCTACCGTAGACAGGGGAGCAGCTACAAAAAAGGGGATATTGTGGGCGCGAGCCACCAAAGCCACATTATAAGTGCCAATTTTATTAGCGGTATCTCCATTAGCCGCAATGCGATCGGCACCAACGATCGCCGCATGAATTAACCCCAACTTCATACAGTGAGCCGCCATATTATCCGCAATCAAAGTCACCGGGATCTGATCCTGTACACATTCCCAAGTAGTTAATTTTGCTCCCTGTAGACGGGGGCGAGTTTCATCAGCATAGACCCGCCCCAAGCGTTGCGCCGCCTTACAGGATCGAATGACCCCCAAAGCCGTACCATAACCCGCCGTAGCCAAAGATCCCGTGTTACAGTGAGTCAAAATATTAAGCTGTTCGGGAGTTTTGGGTAAAACCGCCAGTCCGTGATCTCCGATCGCCTGACAAGTATTCAAGTCCTCAGCTTGAATTTGTTGAGCCGCAGCCAATAGCACCTGGGGAATTTCCGACACAGAAACCGAAGTTTCCCTAGCGATTTTCAGCATTCTTTCAATAGCCCAAAACAAATTTACCGCCGTGGGGCGAGTATTCCCCAAAATCTCAGCCACCCCTTTAAGTTCCGCCAAAAACCCATCGCGATCGCTTTTTTGAATATCCCGCGCCCCCAAATACATACCATAAGCGGCTGCAATACCAATAGCCGGAGCGCCTCGGACAATCATAGTAGCGATCGCCCTAGCCATATCTTCATAGCGCTTAATTTCCACGATCGCATACTCATGACTGAGGCGAGTTTGGTCAATGAGTAAAACTCGATCCTCGTGCCAAATAACCGGATAAACCTTAGTTTCCATAGAGATTGTTAATTTATCATAGGGAACACCAGCGATCATCTGTTGTACACTTCCCATCAAGCCGCCATTGTACCCATTCAGGGATTTAGGGACTACAATTTGATGATTCTGTTTTAAATGATCTTTGTTGAATCAGTCGGAGTTTCATGCTGGATATCAATTTACCCGGTCCCACAAAATCCCCAAACCATAGTACATCGAATCTCAGCCATCCCCGTGATGGTCACATCAATAGAACCCCCGCCGATCAATTCCTCAACCGACATATCGGCCCCAATGACGCTGAAATTCAACAAATGCTGTCAGCGATCGGATACAACAGTATAGAAAGCCTGATTGATAATACCATTCCCCAAGGCATTCGTTTAAACCGCCCCCTGAACCTACCCGCCCCCCTTACCGAACATCAGGCTTTAGTCAAACTCCGCGAAATTGCCAGTAAAAATCAAATTTACCGTTCCTTTATCGGTATGGGTTACTCCGACTGTATCACCCCCCCCGTTATCCAACGGAACATCCTAGAAAATCCGGGATGGTACACCGCATATACTCCCTACCAAGCCGAAATCGCCCAGGGACGCTTGGAAGCCCTACTAAACTTTCAAACACTCGTTATCGACCTAACCGGGCTAGAAATCGCTAACGCCTCCCTTCTTGATGAAGGGACCGCCGCCGCCGAAGCCATGACCATGAGTTATGGAATTAGCAAAGCCAAAGCCCATCACTTTTTTGTCTCCCAAGACTGTCACCCTCAAACCATAGAGGTCCTACAAACTAGGGCTAAACCCCTAGGTATTGAAATCATTATTGGAGATTTCCGCACCTTCGACTTTAGCGATCCAATTTTTGGGGCTTTATTGCAATACCCCGCCACTAATGGCGCAATTTACGACTATCGGGAATTTATCCAAACCGCCCATAACCATAAAGCCATTATTACCATGGCTGCAGATATCCTCAGCCTTACCCTACTGACACCCCCAGGAGAATTAGGCGCTGATATCGCCGTAGGAAGCACCCAGCGCCTCGGTGTTCCCCTAGGTTATGGGGGACCCCACGCGGCTTATTTTGCCACCAGGGAAGCCTTTAAACGCTCCTGTCCTGGTCGTATGGTCGGGGTTTCCATTGATAGCCAGGGTCAACCCGCCCTCCGACTCGCCCTCCAAACCAGAGAACAACATATTCGCCGCGATAAGGCTACCAGTAATATCTGTACCGCCCAGGTTCTGTTAGCTGTCATTGCTAGTATGTATGGGGTGTATCATGGACCACAGGGCTTAAAACAGATTGCTGAGAATATCCACGAGTTAACTATGATGTTGGCTACGGGTTTGCAAAAGTTGGGATATGCGATCGCCAATCATCACTTTTTTGATACCCTACAAGTTGAATTGGGTCATATATCCTCATCAGAAATTATCTCCCTCGCCCAACTCCGCCAGATTAACCTACGACCAATAGCCGATAACTCTATTGGTATCAGCCTAGATGAAACTACCACCACCGCAGATATTATTAATCTGCTGGAAATTTTTGCCCTGGGTAAACCCCTCAACTTTGGCTTAGAAGAACTTGCCATCAAATCCGCCATTCCCCCCCATTTAACTCGCACTTCTGCTTACCTCACTCACCCCGTTTTTAATAGCCATCACTCAGAAACCGAATTATTGCGGTATTTACAACGCTTAGAAAGTCGGGATTTATCCCTGACTACCTCTATGATTCCTCTGGGTTCCTGTACCATGAAACTTAACGCCACCGCCGAGATGATTCCTGTCACTTGGCCGGAGTTTGGTAAGTTGCACCCCTTCGCACCCAAATCTCAAACTCAAGGTTATCAGGTATTGTTTCAACAACTTGAGGAATGGTTGGCAGAAATTACCGGATTTGCTGGCATTTCTCTACAGCCTAATGCAGGTTCTCAAGGGGAATATGCTGGTTTATTAGCAATTCGTGGTTATCATCAAAGCCGAGGAGAAAATCAACGCCATATTTGTCTAATTCCTGAATCTGCACACGGTACTAATCCCGCTAGTGCCGTTATGTGTGGCATGAAAGTTGTACCTGTTAAATGTGACAGCCAGGGTAATATTGATATTGATGATTTGCAGCAAAAAGCTGAACAGCATCAAGACCAACTCGCTGCTTTGATGGTAACTTATCCCTCCACTCATGGCGTGTTTGAAGACGGTATTCGCCATATTTGTGACATCATCCACCGCTGCGGGGGTCAGGTTTATATGGATGGTGCTAATATGAATGCACAGGTAGGGTTATGTCGTCCCGGAGATTTTGGCGCTGATGTCTGCCACCTGAATTTGCACAAAACTTTCTGTATACCCCACGGCGGCGGGGGTCCGGGAATGGGTCCCATTGGGGTGATGCCACACCTATTACCGTTTTTACCCGGTCATTGTGTCGTGGATATGGGGGAAACTTACTCAGGCGGTGCGGTTTCGGCTGCGCCTTGGGGTAGTGCTAGTATTCTGGTCATCTCCTGGATGTATATTGCTATGATGGGGGCTTCTGGCTTGAAAAAAGCTACCGAGGTCGCCATTCTCAATGCTAATTATATGGCGCGTCGTCTACAGGGGGTTTATCCGATTCTCTACAAGGGTAACAATGGTACAGTTGCCCATGAGTGTATTTTGGATCTGCGATCGCTCAAAAAGTCTGCTAATATTGATGTGGATGATATCGCTAAACGACTCATGGATTACGGTTTCCACGCCCCTACTATTTCTTGGCCAGTGGCGGGGACTATGATGGTGGAACCTACAGAAAGTGAGTCTCTCGATGAGTTGGATCGTTTCTGTGCCTCTATGATTGCTATTCGTCAGGAAATTGCTGCCATTGAGTCCGGGGAGTTTGACCGGGAAAATAACCCCCTTAAACAAGCCCCCCACACCGCAGAATCTCTGATTGTGGGTGAGTGGAATCGTCCCTACTCCCGGGAAGTAGCCGCTTATCCCGCCGCTTGGACTCGCGACTATAAATATTGGCCGCCTGTGGGTCGCATTGATAATGCCTTTGGCGATCGCAATTTTGTCTGTTCCTGTGCGCCTGTGACCGCTTATCAGGATTAAGCCATAACCCTCTCTCTCCCATTCAGTCATGGGGCTTATCTACCTGATACAGCCCCGGCTTCTGTGTTATTAAATTAAAAGCGATCGAAATTTTACCCTCCATCTTAACTGATCCTTTACAATGGTTTGTTAATTCTTTACATAATTTTCTTGATTTTCCCAGCTATTCACCCTTATGATGTGGTTAACTGCCTCAGCCAAGGGATTCGGTTTTAGCACCGCACTGGCTGCTGGGTGGTTTTTTATCGTTTCACCTCCAGCGTGAAATTCCCATGATAGTTTGATTGACTTTTCACTAAACCAGCCATTTTCCTACTATATCCTTCTTTGTAGCAAAATCAAAATTGGCAGTAGTTCAGTCAGCACCCCCGGCTGAAGCACGGGGGCTTCGTGCCCCCCTTTCAGGTAGCTGACCAGCTATAGCCTTAACTGGCTCCGTTCAGAGCAAGAGTTAAAGTTCCTACCCTGGAATGCGTGCTAGTTCCAGGCCCTAGAACCGAATCGTTAAACATCTCTAAGGGGTTAAGGACGTGCGATTTGGATAGTACCGACTCTGAACATTGGCGAAGCAAACATTACCCCGCAAGGGAGTCGGAGCCAACCATAGCTCCATGGAGGGGCAACCATACCCCTCCACCCCGCAAAGGGGTGCTGGCGGCTAAAGCCGCTTGAGTCGGTTTTCCTCTCCGTGATCAATCACGGAGCTTCCAACCCTCCCAGGAGTTTTACGTGAAACTTAGTTAGCCAAAATATGCCGAGGTATTCGTGCTAAGTTTCATTCATTAAGTGTTACAGACAAGTCAGCCCACTGCAACCTAACAAAAACTCCATCAAAACCATCTATTATCTGGTTTTTGGTACAACTGTAAAAACACGGTACATATATCATGAACGAAGTTAAGTTATTCAATATATGTATTGACAATATTACCACCGAACAACTCCTAGAAGAACTTGGGAGACGTGGCGGTATTGTTTTCACTCCTAATGTCGATCACTTGATGCGATTGCAGAAAGACAAAGAGTTTTACGACATCTATAATAAGTCGGATTACCGCGTTTGTGATAGTCAGATTGTCTACTATGCTTCTCGGCTTTTAAACCAGCCTATTGCTGAAAAAATATCCGGCTCTGACCTATTTCCCGCCTTCTATAATTACTACCGAGATTGTGAAGAGATTAAGATATTTTTGCTCGGTGCTGCTGAAGGTGTAGCCGCTAGGGCGAAAGTTAAAATCAACGAAAAAGTCGGTCGTGAAATGGTGGTTGACTGCTACTCTCCACCCTTTGGTTTTGAAAAAGACGAGCTGGAATGTCAACGCATTGTCGATCGCATTAATCACTCAAAAGCCTCTGTTCTTGCTGTTGGGGTCGGCGCTCCCAAACAAGAAAAGTGGATTATGAAACATAAGGATAAACTTAACCATGCCAAAATCTTCTTAGCTATTGGCGCGACTATTGATTTTGAAGCCGGAGAAAAACCCCGTTCACCTCAGTGGATAAGTGAAGCAGGTCTGGAGTGGTTACACAGACTCGTATCTGAACCACTGCGCCTCTGGAAGCGCTATCTCATTGAAGATATGCCCTTTTTCCTGCTACTCATGCAACAAAAACTTAACCTTTATCATTCCCCCTTTAGCTCTTTGGGAGACATGGCTACCCCTCATTGGCAAATGCCTTTATTGGGACAAATGCTTGAGGATGCCGGTTTATTAGATGAACTTCAGGTGCAACGGGTGCTTCAAATTCAAGAGCAAAGGCACAATCTCCGCTTTGGTGAAATTGTCACAGATTTGGGTTGGCTACGTCAAGAAACCGTGGACTTTTTTGCCGAGCAGCTACCTCAAATTGGTGGGAGTCAACAAAGGCAACCTTTGGGTTATTACCTCAAACAGGCTATGCTTTTGGATGATCAACAAATTAACTTGATTTTGCTTGAACAACAGCAAAAATATCTCAGGTTTGGCGAACTTGCCGTCCAGAAACAATGGCTCAAGCAACAAACTGTTGATTCTATTCTGTCCTATCTCACCCGCCCACAGACCGAAATGCCGCTTTGAATCTACACCAATGTTAAGTTTTGTAACGAAAAATTAAGAAATGTTACAAAAAATTTCCTCTGGGGAGGGGGGTTGCGTTTCGCGGGAGCTTGTGGTATCATTTTAAATAATGGAAATATTGATAATTTTTAATTTTTTGCACAGATTCCAATTATTTAACTTACTACCTTAATAGTATCATGAGTTCCCAGGACTTGTCAACCCCCGGCGCTAAATTACGAGGGCCATTTTTTAAAAATTGATGAAAAAATCAACTTTGAATTTTCTTTTTCTATGGTAGCGATCGCCTTGGGTTAAGGTATGGTATGTATGCAGGTCAATGCTGAGAAAATGGTTTATATTCGCCGACGGGGACACTCCTATAAAAAAAATCGGATTATGGGTAATGTAAAGCCTCTGCCAAGGTTACGGTATGATCGGCTGTTATTGCTAATGATAGTAACGATCGCTTTGGGGTGGGGTATGCTGTCGATAGTCAGGTCCCTAGTGTTGAAACTCTCAACCGCCAAAGTAGATCAAATCTCATCAACAGAACCAATAAAAACCGGGTATAATGTGCAGTCAGCACCCAACTGGGATAGTAAAGCACAACTACAGGCGATCGTCAATGAAACAGTAGCGATCGCCAAAAACAAAGGATTCCCGACCGAAGCACTGTCGATCACCTTAGTAGATGTGAGCGATTCCGGCAAGCACTACAAAGCTGGATACAACAACCAAATTTTAAGGTTTCCCGCCAGCGTTGCCAAACTATTTTGGTTAGTCGGCTTTTTTGATCAAGTTGAACGTGGGTCAATTAGGGATGAATCTAAATTTCATGACCACCTCAACCAAATGATTCGCATTTCCGATAATCAATCAGCCAGTGAAATTGTAGATGCTATTACCCAAACCACTTCCGGGGAAGCCTTAACCGGAAAAGACTTAACAACCTGGCTAAACCAACGCAGTCAGATTAACAAATTCTTTGAACAAGCGGGTTATGCTGGAATTATTCTCAGCATGAAAAATTATCCCATCGACAACTCACAAGAAACACCCACAGGTAGAGATCTGCAATTAAAGCAAACTCGAGACCTAGTTAATGGAAACCAGATCACCACAGACCAGGCGGCGCGGCTAATGTATGAAATTTACACCCAGCAAGCCGTTTCTCCCATAGCCAGCACCAAAATGGCTTACCTTCTCACCCGAGATCTAAATTCCGAGACTTGGGACGAAAGCGATCGCCACTTTATCGAAGGATTTTTAGGTCAATCATTACCCACAGACATTTATTTTGGTTCCAAAGTTGGTTATACCAGCCACTCACGCCAAGAAGTGATTTTTGTAAGAACCCTAGATGATCAGACCATTTATATTCTGGCAATTTTCGCCAATGATCCCGCCTACTCTCAAGATCAAGACATCTTTCCTCAAATGTCCCGCCACATTTTTGATCGCCTCAATAGAGCCTCCCAAAACCTGACCCCCAAAGAAGTCAGCGTTTTTCACTCCACCACCGAACCCAGTCAACTCAAAAAACCCTCCCTGAATTAGGGGAGGGTCCTGTTCGCATTCAGAGAATTATTTAACTTCCACTTTAGCGCCAGCTTCTTCTAGTTGTTTCTTAATGCTTTCCGCATCTTCTTTGGTGGTAGCTTCCTTAATAGCTTTAGGAGCACTTTCTACCAAGTCTTTAGCTTCCTTCAGACCCAAACCGGTAATGCTACGAACTACTTTCAGAACCGCGATTTTCTTATCAGCGGGGAACTCAGTCAGAATCACATCAAACTCAGTTTTTTCTTCTTCCGCCGCCGCTTCCGCACCAGGAGCAGCCATACCAGGAGCAGCCATCATCATCATACCGCCGCCAGCAGAAGCCGAAGCATCAACGCCAAAAGCCTCCTCAATTTGCTTAACCAACTCAGATGCTTCTAACAGGCTCAAAGATTTTAGTTGTTCTAAAATTTGATCAGTTTTTTCAGACATGGGTTAACCCTCAACAAGTAATAAATAACAAACAATTGAAAAGCGATTTAAGCCGCCTGGGAATCGTCTTTTTCGGATACAGCCTTGATAGCGCGCACCAGAGAAGCCGGAACCTCTTTGATACCAACCGCCAGCTTCGTGGGAACTGCATTGACTCCAACCGCCACCTTCGTAGGAATAGAGTTGATCGCTCCCGCGATACGAGCCATGAGTTCTTCCTTGGTGGGAAGTTCTGTAATAGCTTTGATCTCATCAGGACTCAAAGCGCGACCTTCCATCACCCCGCCGCGTAGCTCAGTTTTTTTGCTTTCCTTTTGAAAAGCCTGATACGCTTTAATCGCAGCACCAAAATCGTCTTGAATGAAGATAAACGCTGAACTACCGCTGAGGAATTTCTCCATCGGTTTCCAGTTGTCATCTCCTTCAACCGCTTTCTGCATCAAGGTGTTTTTCGTGACTTTGCAGACACTACCCGTTTCCCGAAGGCGGTTCCGCAAGTCAGTAATTTGGGAAACAGACAGCCCAGTGTAGTCAATCACCAAAGTCAGTTGAGCGGAGCTTAACTGCTTCTGGATATCTACAACAATGTTTTCCTTTTGGGCTAAGGTTCTTCCCATTCCTGTTGAACCTCCGTATTTGATGAACGCCCAATCCCTAATGGGTCAAACAGAAGACAAATTGGCATTAAAAAACCCGGAACTCACCAAGCCGGGTAAAGGAATAAAAATTATCCGTTAGAACTCAAGGCATAATTAGCCTTTAATTCACCGTTAAAATCTTTAATACCTTAACCTCGGCAGGATATTAAGCCAGTTGCGCCTGCTGTCTTCGGTTATCAGATCTTTAGAATTATAAGTGGGCTACAGTGCTTAATTGCACAATTAAACATTATTACACTATTCGTGTATGTTGTCAAGCAAAAAGTTATTTTCGGGGAAATCAGCAGCAGGGAGCAGGGATGAGTATATTTGAGTACCAACCTTCTCCCTGTCCACTTCTCGCCCGGAGTTTCTGTAGCCTACAGATTCCCTTTCCCTATGCAGCTTCCGCGATTTTCAGATCCCGCAAAGCATTGATATCTAACTGAATCGCTGGACCCATAGTGCTACAGACATAAACACTCCGCCAATAGCGACCCTTAGCCCCAGAGGGACGGTTACGGTCAATACATTCTTGTAACGCCGACAGGTTAACCAGCAGGTCTTCCGCTGAGAAAGATACCTTTCCAAACATCACGTGGACAATCCCGGTGCGATCGCTCCGAAACTCCAGTTTTCCTGCCTTAAATTCAGCGATCGCCTGAGTTAAATCCATAGTCACCGTACCACCCTTGGGGGAAGGCATCAAACCCTTTGGACCCAACAAACGACCCAACTTAGCCACCTGGGGCATCATATCCGGTGTAGCGATTAACTTGTCAAAATCCAGCATTCCTTTCTGAATTTCTGCGATCAGATCATCTGACCCCACCAAGTCCGCCCCGGCGCTTTGGGCTTCAGCCACCTTATCACCTTTAGCCAGAACAGCCACCCGCACCTCTTGTCCCGTTCCTTTCGGCAGTGTCACCGTTGTTCTCAGTTGCTGATCCGTATATTTCGGGTCAATACCAAGACGAATGTGGGCTTCTACCGACTCCGAGAACTTAGCCGTTGCCGTTTCCTTGAGTAGTTGCAGGCCCTCTAGGGGTTCATAAAGTCTATCTTCAACCTTTTGTTGAAGTTCTTTTAATCGACGCGATACTTTTTTTGGCATGATTTCCTCCTGGGGTCAATAACGAAGTTAAACTTCTCCCCCAATATGTCAATTCAACAATTGGGTTGGCTCAAATTTTTTTCTTAGCTACCTAAATTAATCCGCGACAGCAATACCCATATTACGGGCTGTCCCTTCCACAATTTTCATGGCAGCTTCCAAATCATTCGCATTCAGGTCCGGCATTTTCACCTCTGCGATTTCTCGCAACTGGCTGCGGTTAATTGTTCCCACTCGAACCCGGTTCGGTTCACCTGAACCTTTTTCAATTCCGGCCGCTTTCTTAATCAGCACTGACGCTGGCGGAGTTTTGAGGACAAAAGTAAAACTTCGATCTTCATAAACCGAAATCTCTACCGGAATCACCAAACCCACCTTATCCGCAGTTTTGGCGTTATACTCCTTGCAAAACATCATGATGTTCACCCCATGCTGACCCAAAGCTGGGCCGATGGGGGGAGCCGGGTTTGCTTTTCCCGCGTTAATTGCTAACTTGATAACTGCTACAACTTTCTTTGCCATTTGTTAGCCCTGCTTTTCAACCTGATTGAACTCCAATTCCACTGGCGTGTCTCGTCCAAAAATCGACAGTAAGGCCTTGAGCTTATTACGTTCCGGGCTCACTTCAATGACATCCCCTTCAAAGTCTTTGAACGGGCCAGATAGCACCAGGATATGATCCCCACTCGCCATCTCTACCTTCACAACAGCTTCCTGTTGCTGGGTTTGTCTGAAAATCCGATCAACTTCTGATGGACTTAATGGCAGGGGTTTAACATGGCCCCGCCCTCGCCCGGAGTGACGTTTCTGCTCTGCCCCGACAAAGTTAATCACATGAGGGGTATTTTTGACAACCTGCCAAGCCTCATCGTCAACATCCCACTGGTTGAACTCATTATTCCAGTTCAGTTTCATCTGGATTAACACATAGCCCGGAAATACTTTTTCCTGACTATGCTGGCGACTGCCATCCTTACGGAGTTTAATCGCCTGAGTCTGGGGAATCTCCACTTTGAGAATCCGGTCAGCCACATCCAGAGTTTGAACCCGTTGGTCTAAGTTCAGTTTCACCCGCTTTTCGCAGCCAGATGCTACCTGAACAGCATACCAGCGGACTTGTCCTGGCGCATATTCTGGCTCACTGTCTATTTCAGACATTACATTGAGTTGTTCTGACTCATCTGATCCAAAAGTCATCCAAATACCTGCCCCGACGACCAACGAAAGAAGTTATCTATTAAATAGATTAGTGTTGCTGAAAGCATTACCATTAACAAGACTCCCGCCGATTCACTCAGCAGTTGCTGGCGAGTAGGCCAGACCACCTTATCTAGTTCTTCCTTGGTTTCTTTCAAAAAACCACCAACACTAAACCCCTTCGGGACTTCCTGAATCCCTGCTTCTTCTTTCTTTGACACAGCTTTCCCCCTCGTGATTTTTAACTTAACAGTCGATTTTAACAACTGCGGCACGCTGGCTCAAACTACTTATTGTAACATCCTCAGTGCCATACTGAAACATTGCCCTAATACTTTTTGAGTTTTAGTTAATTGATGTCGCCCGCTTTCATTAGCCAAAACCAGGCTAACAAAAACTTAACCTGGTTGACTTTTGCTTAGTTAACGCGCCCTGAAGGACTTGAACCCTCGACATCAGGTTTTGGAGACCTGCGTTCTACCAACTGAACTAAGGACGCACCCTGCATGGGGCTTTTATGCCATAACCGCTCGCTAGTATAGCACGGTGTCTTGATAGATGCAAGTGCTTTTTGTGGAAATTTAAAGTTTTGGTCGCCAACCTTTACAGAAAGGGACTTAAAGAGGACGATCAAAACGCTGAGGAACTCGCGTCGCTTTCCCAACGCGATCGCGAAGATAGTACAATTTAGCCCGACGGACCTTCCCTCTCATGATTACCTTAATACTAGCAATCCGGGGTGAGTGGAGCAAGAACACCCGTTCTACCCCAACCCCCTGGAAAATACGACGGACGGTGATGGTTTCGTTGATACCACCATTACGCATAGCGATTACCGTCCCTTGATAGGGCTGAATCCTTTCCTTTCCACCTTCAGTGATTCTCACACCGACCTTCACCGTATCTCCTACATAGATTTTAGGGATACTTCCTTTTTGGACCTTGGTTTTGATACTCTCGATCTCTTCTTGCTCAATGGCGCGGATAATTTCCTGGGCTTGCATGGCAGTCGTTTCAAACTCACAATCTCTCATTATGACATCCTTTGGTCATTTTTTCAACCCAACCGACAAGGATTTTCCAGGATCACATCAACCCCTACCCCCTGCACCATGAAATTAACCCTAGGGAAGGGACAAGGCTGGACTTGTCTGTATACCTATCTGGCATGACTCGGAGGAATTTCAAGCCGCTTGAGGAGATTTGAGGAGGGGAAAACCCAGACCTTCTCGCTGTTCCAAATAACAGTGAGCCACCCGACGCGCCAGATTCCGAATTCTGCCAATATATCTAGTACGTTCAGTCACCGCAATTACCCCCCTAGCATCTAATAAATTGAAACTGTGGGAACACTTGAGGACGTAATCTAAACTCGGTAAAACTAAACCTTGCTCAATCAACTGTTCCGCTTCCTGTTCATACAACGAGAATAAATTAAACAGTAACTCGGGGTTAGATGCTTCAAAATTGTAGGTACATTGTTCTATTTCCCCCTGTAGATGAATATCACCATAGTTAATCTCATCAGTCCAAGCAATTTTGACAATAGCATCTACATTTTGCAAATACATCGCCAGCCTTTCTAATCCATAGGTGATTTCAATACAAACCGGACGACAATCAATTCCTCCACATTGTTGGAAGTAGGTAAACTGAGTAATTTCCATCCCATCTAACCACACTTCCCAACCTACACCCCAAGCACCTAAAGTGGGTGACTCCCAGTTATCCTCGACAAACCTAATATCATGGTCTTCTGGATTGATTCCTAGTACCCGCAAAGAGTCTAAATAAATCTCTTGGATATTGTTGGGAGAAGGCTTGATTAGTACCTGATATTGATAATAATGTTGAAAGCGGTTAGGGTTCTCCCCATAACGTCCATCTGTAGGGCGGCGACAGGGTTCTATATACGCCACAGACCACGGTTCTGGACCGATCGCCCGTAGAAATGTATGATGGCTCATGGTTCCTGCCCCTTTTTCGGTATCATAGGGTTGGGCAATTAAACAACCGCGATCGCTCCAAAATTGGTTCAGGGTGGCAATAACTGATTGAAAGTTCACTGGTAAATTATTGATAACTAAGGTGTCCGCCACAATTCTATCAAATATCATCCTCATTATTTCACCCTTCCCAACTTCCCCCAACTGTCCCTCGACTATTGCTGCTTTGATGATAAGATGAGTCTGGCAACAATTATGGAGAGATAAAATTATGGCTGCTACACATTACTTGTCGGTTTGGAAAGGCTGTAAAATGCTGTGGCTGGCGGGATTATTAGCAACTTTTGCGAGTCCGGCTCATGGTCAAATCAACCCTGGTTTTTCTGAGGATATCATCCTGGCTCAGAATACTAGCAGCGATATAGTATGGCGCAGGCTAAATCAACAGGAAACCCGTGATACTATTGATGCCATACTTGGTAGCCCCATGGGTATCGCTGGATTAAATCAATTGGCGATCGAAGGCTTTATTGGCTTTGATTGTGGCAAAAGTTATTATCAGGATGTAGATGGTTTTCGCTGGCTACTTCAGGTTAATTGTCGGACACCTAGAGGGGTTTCTACTGCTGTGGCTTATGATGAAATTCGGGTGATTTTTAACTCTTTTGAAGGGAGAATCGAGTCCTTTACTACTGAGCGACATGGCGGCGATTTGCCTACGGGTGCGCTCCGCTTGGATTGAATAATTGTATTATTTGACTTAGCGGCTAATACTATTAATAAATAAGCCGCAAATTGCTATATAACGCTCGTAAAACCCTCGGATGATACTATAGCTATCCTCGATGATGTGCGGTCAGACCAGCTAGATGCAAAGCCTGGGATACCCTCGGCGATTAAGCCGGTTTCTCTTTTTGGCTAGTTTATTAATTTCTACTCAATAGGCGTATCTTAGGTAACACTAAATTTGGCAAAAATGGGCGGACTTAGTTAAGTTTAGCTAATGTATAGCTGGGGATAGTTTTGATTTTCGTAAGTTTGTTAAGAATTGAGAGTAACTGATATGCCAGAAAAATCCTGCCCCTGTTTTCCTGTGATCGCTAACCTGAGTACAGGTATAGGGAGAGTCTCGAAGAGGGTGGTTTGATGAGATTGATAGTCTTAGGTTTAGTGTGGTTTGGTTTATTGTCAGTGATGATAGTACCAGTGTCAGAGGCGGCGATATGTCGAATGATCGATAATCACCAGATATGTATAATTAGCCTTAAACGCAGCGCCAAATATCATTGGGAATATAGGGCGAAACTGAGTATTGACGGGGTAGCACAGGGAGAGTGGATTTATAATTGTCGCGATCGCCTCCGGGTAGATTCAGATGGAAAACAGGCGAAATTTGAACCCAACAGTTTTGGGGAGTATCTTTGTCGGACAGTTAACTATTGACACTCCCCGGCGTGAACGCACGGGGATTCTTTGTTCTACGACACGACTTGCTGATGCAGGATTTCTCCAACAACAGTAGAGGACTTGTCTCCCAAAGCGTTGCTCGGCTGCCCGAAAGTTCCGGTATGCCCTACCGTACTCAATCCTCGACTCCGAATATTTCTAGCTGCGTTTTCATCCCTATCCATTGAGCAACCACACTTACAAACGTGCGCGGATTGTGGATAGCGTTTTCTTCACAATTGCACCGCAGTTAGAGCATTCTTGGCTAGTGTATTGCGGATTTACCGCAACCGTTACTCTTTCAAACACTTTAGCAAAGTATTCAAGCCAGACACGGAATTGATACCAAGATGCGTCGTTGATAGACTTAGCTAAACAATGATTCTGCACCATATTTTTAATTCTCAAATCTTCGTAGGCTATCAAGTCGTTTGACTGAACTACGCACCTTGCCAACTTCACAGCATGGTCTTTACGTTGCCTACTTATTTGAAGATAGTGTTTACCTAGAATCTGTCTAGCTTTGCCTCTGTTTTTTGAACCTTTAACCTTCTTCGATACGCGACGGTGACTACGTTTTAAGAGACGTTCGCCTTTTCTCAGGAATTTAGGATTTTCAACGGTGACTCCGTTTGAATCGGTGTAATACTCTTTCAGTCCAACGTCTAAGCCAATGGTATTGCCTGTCGGCGCTGTGTTTTCTTTCCTGTCAACGTTAATACAGAATTGAACGTACACACCATCAGCACGTTTCACCAGTCTTACCCGTTGGCTCTGGCTGACTTGGTAAAAGTGTAAATCGCGTGTACCCTTGATTTTGAGTTTACCAATTCCTTTTTTATCTGTGAAAGTTATTGATTTTCTGTCGTCTGCAAGTTTCCACCCGGTTGATTTATATTCAACTGAGCGACAATCTTTCGGAAACTTCGGATACTCCTTTTTACCGGGAATCTTCTTCTTGCAGTTTTCATAGAATCGAGAGATAGCTGACCAAGCTCTTTCCGCACTGGCTTGTCTCCCTTGAGAATTGAGTTCGTCGGCAAATGGAAAAGTTGCTGCCAGCACCGCACAGTATTTGTTCAAATCGTACTTATTCTTTTGAGGATTATCCATCCAATAGCGCCAACAGCTATTGCGAAAAAACTGTGCTGTACGAATTGCCTCAGCTACTGCAATGAACTGACTTGGTTTTCCGTAGGTTTTGAACTCAAAAACTAGTATGGCTTTACCTCCTATCTTATGCTAACGCCATCAGCACAAAATATTCGATATTGCCACAAAAATTTACAATTAAAGCCGTCCTAGAAGGACGGGGTTTTAGACCCAGTTTCTTTATAACCTCTTGTCGAAATTATAACCTCTTGTCGAAATTCCCCCCAGGCTTCGATAGCATCAGGATTAGAAGTGACACCTCGGCGCATTAAAAGCAAGCCATTATGGAAATGCAAAATACCATATTCTTGAGTAGAAGTCAAGCGATCGGTAGTTTCGACGATCGCACGTAAAGCATCACGATCGCCACTAAAAGCGACCTGATAGCGTTGAAGTTGCCACAAATCAGCAATAATATAATCCATAGCCACCAACTTACCCTGATCATTGATTAATTGATACAGAGGGAAGCGTAAAACCTCGCGGCGACTGGACAGATGAGGAATTAAATAAGTAGTCCCCGCCACACTAGCATCTGGGGGAATTTGGGCTAAAAGCGATCGCATATTTTGAGACCTTGGCCATTGTTCAGCCAAAGAAACATAAACCCAAGGTTGAATGGAATCAGGGATTAAAAAATACAGAGTTCGATTGGGATTAGAAGTTACCGTAAATATCAAAGACAGACAGATACAAGCGACCCAAAAACGTCGGAATTTGGGAGAAGGCAACTCAGCTTCGGGGGATTTTTCTTGTTGTTTAGACCACCACAAAATACTACCATAAAACAATCCGGGAACTACGGTCATAGCGTAGCGAATTGTAATAGCCAAAACGGACATTCCCTGAGCGGAAAATAACTTTAATAAAGGAAAGCCTGCAATCATCCAAGAACCGGGAGCGATCGCGGGAATGAAAGCCAAAGGCAACCATTGACCCAAAAGATATGTAACAGTACGACCAAAGGGAGTAAATAACTGCTGAATAAACCGCAAGGGATTACTAACCATTCCCCAAATAATTTGTAAAGTGGAGGCTTCATCTCCCTCGGCGTATTGACCAAACCGTTCCATCATGAACCGCTGGGAGATGTCCGCCGAAAACAAGGGCATAATCAGATTAGTTAAAACCAGCATATAACCGAAACTGAGAACACAGACAATCAAGCCACGGCGGGGGAATCTGTGGCTGAGAATCATATAAACTCCCACCCCAAATAAAACCACGCCCGCATCTTCTCGCACGCCTAAAATTAAAACGGACAATATCCAGAATAACCACCACCAACCCTTCTCCATAGCCAAGAGAAGAGTAAACACAAATAAAGGAATTTGGCTGACATCGTGAAAATTAGCTAAAGTAGGACCGATAACGGCATTAGCGCCATAAAAACTAACTACAATTAAGGCAGATAGAGGCGGTTCTAAATATTGTCTGGCTAGGAGGTAAAGAACTAAACCCGCAGCGGTGACCAAAGTTACCTGTAACACGCTGAGGGTGACAGGAGAGGGAAAGATTGCGTACAGGGGTAGCCATAGCAGTAAAGCGGGGGTAAAGTGTTGTCCGAGGCGGTGATAGGAAACGTTGGGGAACTGGCCTTGGTGGACAACATTAGTAGACAGGGCCGAAGATAGGGAACTCTGAAAAAA
This sequence comes from Limnospira fusiformis SAG 85.79, assembly GCF_012516315.1. Lineage (NCBI taxonomy): Bacteria > Bacillati > Cyanobacteriota > Cyanophyceae > Oscillatoriales > Sirenicapillariaceae > Limnospira > Limnospira fusiformis. The sequence continues at coordinate 6,137,604 of NZ_CP051185.1, forward strand.
ACGCCCGTGGATACCATTCCAGAAGACTTGGTTAAAAATGCCCTGGTCGTAGGAAGCATAAAAGGTGAAGTAGCGGTGCAGCAACAAAACCATACAGATGCCAAAAAAGGCGATCGCACTACCTAGCAACAGTTTCAGGGACGGGTTTTTATGCCAGTTGACCAAGATAACCACTCCATCTTAATTAGCTCAAATGATTAATATCTCATATTTAGGGCAGGTAGGGGTCAACTTGATTAGCCATGATGTCAAATCACAGGCTAGAATCTAAAGCAGATATTAAATTGAGTCAACAAGTAAGCGCTAGTATCATCCTCTAGCCCTTCATATTCCAGCAGCAGTGTCGAATTGATCAGGTCTTTTGTCCCCCTTGAAAGTCATTCATGGAAGTCGGAACTACCCATAGCAAGACCAACTCTGAAGAATGCTTACAGCTTTTGCTGTTTGTCGATGGTCGCCCTAGCTCCAGAGAGCAAGTCCAACAAATATGTGAATATCTCGAAGTCCTTAAATCTGAGGACAGATTTGATTTGCAAATTATTGATGTGGGAGAGCAACCCTATCTAGCCGAACACTTTAAGTTAGTTGCGACCCCGGCTTTGGTCAAAATTCACCCCTCACCCCGACATATTCTAGCGGGTACTGATATTGTTAAGCAGCTTAATGAATTTTGGCTACGGTGGCAGCAATCTCTTGAAGACTATCGAAGTCAGCAGCCATTTGAGGTGAACGGTTCAGTTAAAAATTATCGCTCTGTTGCTGACCTGAACTATATTGCTGAACTGATCCGACTTAGTGATGAGGTGTTCCGCCTCAAGCAAGAAAAAGAACAATTGCAACAACAGGTAAGTTTTAAGGATCGCATTATTGAAATTTTGGCTCACGACCTCCGTAGTCCTTTGACCGCCGCCTCTCTGGCTTTGGAAACTTTGGAAAATAGCCAAATGGCGGGTGTGGCTAACTCTAAGAAATTTACACCGGCTCTCAAATCTCGCTTAATCCAACAAGCTCGTACTCATATCCGTCAGATCGATAGGATGATTACTAATATATTAAGGGCTGCAACGGGTCAGAGTTCTCGGTTACAACTGCAACCTTTGCCATTGTCACTGTTGGCATTTTTTCACGAGATACTACCAGAGTTTCATGATCAGTTACAGGCGAAATCTCTGGAACTCAAAACTGATTTACCCACTGATACCCCTTCTGTCTATGCCGATCGCGAACGGATTCGTCAAGTTATTGTGAATTTGTTGGATAATGCGATTAAATATACCCCAGAGGGCGGAACTATTTGGGTGTCTGTCTTGCATCGCACTACCCAAAAAATACAGGTCAGTATTTGTGACAGTGGCCCTGGTATCCCTGAAGAAAATCGCGATCGCATTTTTCAGGATCACTTCCGTCTCGAACGCGATGAGTCCCAGGATGGTTATGGTATTGGTTTATCTCTCTGTCAGAGAATTATCCATGCTCACTATGGTCAGATTTGGGTCAGTTCCACCTCTTCCACCGGCGGTAGCTGTTTTCACTTTACCCTACCTGTCTATGAAACTTACCCTAGCTTTTAAGTGGAATTGTTGATTTTTTGTTCAATTTTAACCCGAAAATTCCCGATTGGGGGGTTGACAGGGGCGGGGATTGGCGGTATAATATTGACAATACACTGAATAATTGAATATTGGCAAAAATAAAAAAAGTGCAACCATCCCATTATATAAAAATAGTACCGCAACCCGTGCCAAAAAGCTACCCCTCCCCCAAAAAAAGCAAAAATTTTAACATTTCTTAATTTTCCGTTACAAAACTTAACAATGTAGCTGTCGGAGAGCGGTAATAATCTTCTGATTAGCTTGAGGAAAGGAAAACTGATCAATTTCTGCCAAAGTGACCCAGCGAATTTCTTGGCATTCTAGTGTTTGAGGTACTCCGTAGAGATGAGTGCAGTTATAGACCTCAAGTGTAATCCGAAAATCGCTATAGGAATGTTCAACAGTGATCAGATGGTCTTGGACAGCGATCGCAATACCAATTTCCTCATAAATTTCGCGTCGGATACAATCTTGGATAGTTTCACCGGGTTCAATTTTACCACCAGGAAACTCCCAAAGTCCGCCTATAGCACCTTGAGGAAGACGTTTATCAATCAAAATCTGTCCGTCATCGTTCCAGATCACAGCAACACCAATAGACTTATGGGGAAAAGCAGATAATAGTTGAGACATGAGAGATGGAGTGATAGTGAAAACAACTGGGGAAATGGTTGATTTCCCCAGAGTAGAATCAAAAGAAGTAGATTATTAACTAGCTAGGTAATCATTAACATCCTGCTTACGCTTACGAAGTTTAGTCAAAGCCTCCCGTTCAATCTGTCGGACTCGTTCACGACTGATATTAAGGCGATCGCCAATTTTAGCGAGAGTTAAAGTCTGTCCATCATCCAAACCAAAGCGCAGAGCTAAAACCTGTCGTTGCTGGTCAGTAAGATCAGTCATCAAAGATTCTAAATCCGATCGCAAAGAAGAATTAAGAGCAAACTGCTCAGGGGAATTGCTGGTATCTTCCAACAGGTCAACCAATTCCGTATCCTGATTATCACCAACCCGCAGATCCAGAGATAAAGGAAGACGTGATTTTTCCAGATACTCACGAATCTGCTTAGGGGTGAGATCCAACTCAGCAGCCAATTCATTCATAGTAGCTGCTCGGCCTAACTGTTGTGCAAGTTGACGCTGTGCCTTTTTGATTTTATTAAGTTTTTCTGTGATATGAATGGGCAAGCGAATAGTACGGCCTTTTTCAGCGATCGCGCGGGTAATTGCTTGTCGAATCCACCAATAGGCATAGGTAGAGAACCGATAACCCTTAGTAGGATCGAACTTTTCGACTCCGCGCTGCATCCCGATAGTACCTTCCTGAATGAGATCGAGCAGATCCACATTGCGCTTGATATACTTTTTGGCCACAGAGACCACCAGACGCAGATTAGCTTCTACCATCTTACGCTTGGCTAATTGACCCTGATGCAAGATATGTTGCAATTGTGCCACAGACAAGTTAACTAATTCGGCCCATTGAGCCTCAGTAGGTTCATAGCCTAATTGTTTAGCCAACTCATTGCGTTTTTCCTGCAATAAAGTTGCCTGTTGTACCTGTTTACCATAGACAATTTCTTGTTCATGGGTCAGCAGAGGAACACGACCAATTTCTCGCAGGTAGGCCCGCACCGAATCTGTGTCCGAGGTTTTAGCAGTTTTCATGGCATCTCCCCGATAGCTCTGACAAATTAAGCCCATAACTTGAACTGGAAATAAAAGCGACGGGCAATCACGCTTTTCTCCGATGTAGCAGCCAGGAACTAGAGCCGCCCAGCCTTTATCAACGCCAAGGCGTTTACATTACTCAACGTTATGTTACGAATGTTAACATTTATGAGACCAAATGACCATCCTTTTTTCGATTGAATTTTTCTAATTTGCCAAATCAATTGTTTTGAGGGTAGCCCGTAATCAATCCGGCAATTGCATCATGGAAAACAAAATCGGCTCAAGATCAGATAATTTTAGCCCCCTCCCCATATCCGTCCCAGGGAGTAGTCAGCCACAATACGCTGCATTGTTTCTAAGTTCGATAGTGAGGTATCGTCAGAAGTGACCAATAATTTTGAGTTTAAAGCCCCACCCTATAGGGGTGGCCAGCAATGAAATCTCAGCCAACTGGGTCTGTCTGTAAGGTGCGTCAGTTGTTGATTTTTCCGGTTTTCCGGTTATTTTTCTCAATCTGACGCACCCTACCAATCCTAATCATCCCCGTCTCCATGAAGCGCGGGGAATGTCAATATGCCGTTATCACTTCCTCCCCTTATGACCTACTGTCTCGGTATAATTACCTCCTCCGGCTTTGTAATGGCCGCCGACTCCCGCACCAACGCGGGAGTTGATTACATTTCTACCTATCGCAAACTATTTGATTTTTCTAATCCTGGGGAAAGGGTGATTTTACTCTCTACCGCCGGAAATCTATCTATCACCCAGGGAATTATCAGCACCCTGGAGAAAGACCTCAAATTTCACGACAATCAAAATCTCCATAACCTCGAATCCATGTATGATGTGGCTCGTTATGTGGGTGGTCAACTGCGGCGAATGCAAGAATTTGATGAAGCCTGGCTCAAAAAGCATAGCATTGATGCTAGTTGCACCTTACTGTTAGCTGGTCAGATTAAAGGTCAAGACCCCGCCCTATTCCTGATCTATAATCAAGGTAACTTCATCCATGCCACCAAGGACACCCCCTTCCTACAAATTGGAGAGACCAAATATGGTAAACCCATTTTAGATCGTACCCTCAGTTTTAATACCCAATTAGAGGCGGCGGCTAAATGCGCCCTTTTGTCTATTGACTCTACCATGAAGTCTAATATCTCTGTGGGTCCCCCTATCAATCTGGCTATGTATGAACGAGATACTTTTGTAATTGATAACTGGCTGCGTCTGCGTCTCGGAGACCCCTACCTAGCCAAAATTAGGAAAATGTGGGAAGACTCCCTTAAACAGGCTTTTGAACACATTCCCAATATCAACTGGCAACACCGGGAAGAGCAATCCTCTGAGGATATTCTGATTGACTAAGTTGGGAAAAATATCCCTCAGACAAGGTAAACCTCACCCCAGGCTTACCTTGTCGATATCACTCAATCTATCTGATTCATCATCAAACCCTTAACCGATGACTAGATATATTATTAATCGCCTATTAACTGCTATCCCTACTTTGATAGCTATCAGTGTTGTATTATTTCTAGTCTTGGCATTAGCCCCCGGCGACCCTATGGGAGAGTTCGCCTCTAACCCTTCTATTACGGCGGAAGTTCGCGAAAATATTAGGCGATCGCTTGGTTTAGATCAACCGATACTGATTCGGTATTTTAAGTGGGCTTGGTCATTTTTACAAGGGGATATGGGCTACTCTTTTACCAGCCTAGTTCCTGTCAGTGAATTAATTAGCCAACGACTACCAACCACCATCTGGATAGCTGGTTCTGCGTATATTTTGGCAGTCATTATCGCTTTTCCCTTGGGTATCATTTCCGCCATCAAGCGCTATTCACTATTTGACCAAGTAGCTACTACCTTCGCTTTTTTGGGATTCTCACTACCCCCCTTTTTTACCGGTCTGTTATTTATTATCATCTTTAGTGTGAATCTCAACTGGTTTCCGTTTATATATAATAGTAACCTACAGGTCACTAATTTATCTACATTATGGCAACAGATTCAACAGTCAATCATGCCAATTTCTGTATTGGCATTATTTCAGTCAGCCGTGTTAATGCGATTTATTAGGTCGGCTATCTTGGAGGAGTTAAACCGCGATTATGTCCGCACCGCACACGCTAAAGGATTACCTGATTTTCAGGTGATTAACTTTCATATCTTACGCAATGCTTTAATTCCTGTTATCACTTTAATGGCCTTAAATATCCCGGAAATTTTTACCGGCGCATTGGTTACAGAACAGGTGTTTAGAGTCCCCGGAATTGGCGCGCTTTTGGTCAATTCTATTTATCGTAGTGATACCCCAGTCGTCATGGGTATTACCTTTGTTTATGCGGTTTTGGTCGTGTTTTTTAACCTCATTGCTGATATACTCTATGGATTTTTAGACCCTCGAGTTCAGTATAAATAGTCCCGGATGATTGTTAAGTTATGTTAAGTTGTGTTAAGAATTGTAAAATTTTTTTTGGTGGGGGTTGGTGGCTTTTTGGCTTGACTTGTGATATCATTTTAGATAATGGGAATAGTTGCAAAATTTTTATTTATGCAAATACTCCATTATGTAACAAATATGTCAATATACTATCATTAGCTCCCGGCACTTGTCAACCCTCAGCCATGATCTGGATGAACAATTTTTTTTAAATTGACGAAAACATCAACTTGATAAGATCAAATCAAGATTAATCAATGAATGGGCCCAAAATCAAACAAAAATCAAAGGTGATATGAATAATGATGTGTTGAAAACCCGCAGTGTATTGTTAGATATATGGGTGAGATTTCGTCGGGATAAAATGGCGGTAATTGGTAGCTGTGTGTTGCTACTGATTATAGTGTCTATTGTGTTGGGTCCGATGATTTATACGACACCAGCGGATCGGATTGATTTTGGTAATTCTGTGTTACCTCCTAGTTGGAATCATCCCTTTGGTACTAATGATTTAGGACAAGACCAATTAGCGAGGATTCTGAGGGGTGGACGCATTTCTTTAGCGGTGGGTTTGGCGGCGATGTTAGTGGCGATCGCTTTAGGAACTGCTGTAGGTGCGATCGCCGGATTTTATGGAGGGATTTTAGATAGTGTATTAATGCGATGCACGGATTTATTTTTAGCTTTACCGCAACTGCCGATTTTATTATTAGTAATTTACCTATTTCGGGAACCCATGAGAGCGATCGCCGGTTCGGAAGCGGGAATTTTCATCTTAATTGTATTAGTAGTCGGGGGACTTAATTGGATGTCTGTAGCGCGGTTGGTGAGGGCGAGTTTTTTGTCAACGAGAGAGATGGATTTTGTGATAGCAGCTAAGGCGATCGGGGCTAAACCTCACCGTTTAATTTTAGTTCATATTCTCCCGAATGTTCTGACTCCGATTATTGTCGCAGCGACCCTATCAGTAGGAACAGCAATTATCACGGAATCAACCCTAAGTTTTCTAGGGTTAGGATTTCCCCCGGATATTCCCACCTGGGGAAGGATGTTATATGATGCCCAAAACTACATAGAAACAGCCCCCCACATGGTTATATTCCCTGGTGCAGCTATTTTTTTAACAGTGATTAGTATCAACTATATTGGCGATGGATTACGAGATGCACTAGACCCAAAATCTCAGCTTTAATCCTGATAATTAGCAGCCGGAAAGCGGCGTTTATGCCCAAAGATCGGTAATGAGAAAATAGCATTTCTAACTAATTAATTTTTGGGGGTAATATCAGCAAATGAGACTGTGGGATAATCAGCGAGATATCAGCCATCCTGGTTCAGTGAATGATTTAGACAAACAAGTGATTATTGATACTGATGGTTTGGTCATATTGTATGGCAATTTTTTGACGTTGGCAGAAAGCGATCGCTTATTTGGGGAGTTGTATAAATCCATTAATTGGAGACAAGAACAGATTAAAATATTTGGGAAAATCAGACCCATACCGAGACTCACAGCTTGGTATGCAGATGAAGGTAAATCCTATACATATTCAGGGATCGAACATCATGCACAACCCTGGAACCCGACACTTAAATCAATCAAATCCCAGGTTGAAGATATAGCGGAAGTGACTTTTAATAGTGTTCTAATTAATCTGTATCGGGATGGAAAAGATAGTATGTCGTGGCATAGCGATGATGAACCCGAACTAGGGAAAAATCCGATAATCGCCTCAGTCAGCTTAGGGGGAACCCGTCGATTTGCTGGGAAGCACAAAATCAGCAAAGACCGGAAATTTAATATTGATTTAACCAGCGGTAGTTTGCTGTTAATGAAAGGGGAGACACAGCACTTTTGGCAACATCAAATCCCCAAAACTTCCCGGGTTGTGGAGCCGCGAATTAATTTAACTTTTAGAATGGTAAAATCATAGCGATTAAGATATTGGGGAGGCGATCGCCTTAACCCCCAGCCATCTCGCGCCCATCCCTCAGCTAGATTTGGGTGCTGATTTGGGCATGGGATATGAAAATTTAATTAAGAAATCCGGTTGCGGAGACTTGGGGGATATTTCGTGCTATAGTATTCGAGACAGTTTACCATTGAATATCATAGATAGATTGGCATGAACAAAAGCCAAGAAATACAGAGTATTATTGCCCAACGTCAACCTCTGGCCCAAAAGGTGGCAGACATCGAAACGGGTTTATCATCGCTGTATGGTTTGATTCCGAGTTGCGAACAAGAAGGCGATCGCTCCTATTTGTCAAATGGCTAAACCAGTAATTTAGTCGCAGTGCGATCGCTAACTTAAAGGGGATTGGAAATAACAACCCTGTGTTCTAGCCTATCCAGTAAATCTACCCTTACTCCAATGAAAGCCTCCGAAACCAAGCTACTCGCCTTTATTAAGAAGTCACCGCAGTTCGCCATCCCGATTTACCAGCGTACCTACTCATGGACAGAAAAAGAATGTCGGGAGTTGTGGAGTGACATCCTGCGTACTGGCTCCAATGATGAAATCACTTCTCACTTTTTCGGTTCTATTGTCTATATTGAAAAAGGACTTTATCAAGTCTCTAGTCAGTCTCCCCTCCTAGTTATTGACGGACAGCAACGCCTAACCACAGTAACATTAATAATTGCAGCCCTGGCGAATGCCCTGGGGGACACTGAACCCGTGGAAGGGTTTTCCCCGCGCAAATTGCGAAACTATTATTTGCTTAATCCAGAAGAGGATGGAGAAAAACACTATAAGCTGATTCTCTCGCAAACTGATAAATCTTCATTGATTGCCATTCTCGACCAAGACCAGCAGCCCAAAGACTCTTCTATCCGGGTTACACAAAATTTCAGTCTATTTGAGTCACTCATTAAGGAGTCTCAAAACCATCTGGAGACTATCTGTAAAGGATTAGCGAAATTACTGGTGGTAGATGTTGCCCTGAGCCGTGAACAGGACAATCCCCAACTGATTTTTGAGAGTATGAACTCCACGGGTCGTGAGTTAACCCAAGCAGACTTAATCCGTAATTACATTCTGATGGGACTTGAACCCGAACTTCAAACCAGGCTTTATGAGAAGTATTGGCGACTTATGGAAGTGGAGTTTGGACAGGAGGCTTATGGAGAACAATTCGATAGTTTTATTCGCCATTTTTTGACGGTAAAAACTGGTAGTATTCCTAAGCAAAGTGCCGTGTATGAAAAGTTTAAAACTTATTCAAGAGAGCCACAAGTTGCTCAAGCGGGTGTGGAGGCGTTGGTCAAGGATATTCATACCTTTGCTCGGTACTACTGTGCGATGGCTTTGGGTTATGAGCAGAACCCGGAACTTAAACTAGCCTTTCAAGACCTGCAAGAATTAAGGGTAGATGTAACTTACCCATTCCTCTTAGAGCTGTATCATGATTATGCTTCAGGTGAGTTGCCTATAACAGATTTTTTGCAAGCGGTTAGACTGGTGGAATCTTATGTTTTTCGCCGTGCGATTTGTGGTATTCCTGCTAATTCATTAAACAAAACTTTTGCTAACTTTACGAAAGCCATCAAAAAAGATCGCTATCTCGAAAGCATTCAGACTAATTTTCTGGTACTGCCGTCTTATCGACGGTTTCCTAATGATGATGAATTTAAGCGATCGCTGCAAACCAAAGACCTTTATAATGTTCGCCATTACAATTACTGGCTGCGACGGTTGGAAAATCACGATCGCAAAGAACGAGTAGCAGTAGATGAATACACCATTGAACATATTATGCCCCAGAATAAAAATCTTTCTCCTGCATGGAAGGATTCACTGGGTCCAGACTGGCAACGTATTCACAAAACTTATTTGCATACCCTGGGAAATCTAACCCTGACTGCATACAACTCGAAATATAGTGATAAATCCTTTCTTGAGAAGCGTGATATGGAAAAAGGCTTTAAAGAAAGTCCCTTGAAGTTGAATCAAGGGTTGGGACAGATTGAGCAGTGGGATGAAAATGCTATTCTCCAACGAGCAGAACGACTCTCTCAAATGGCGCTAGATGTTTGGATTGCGCCAAAATTAGAATATGATGTGCTTGATGGTGATTAACTTAACCCTCAGAAATCAGGTTACACGATACAAGATCACCCCTATAATTAATGACCCCAAGGCAATTTGCCGAGATGTATCCGGTGTGGGGCGATGGGGAAATGGGGATGTTGAACTTGGTATCAAATCTCTTGATGAATTGCCCTATGTTTTATGGTTGGTGAGGCAATCCCTAGAAAAACAAATGGGAGAATTAGAGTAGATGATTTAAACTCAGTATACGGGGGATTTGGTATCGGATATCTGGCGTGCTGTTGATGAAAGGTGAAATGCAGAACCTTTGGCAATATCAAATCCTCAAAACTTCCCAAGTTGTGTAACCCCGAATTAATTGAACTTTTAGAATGGTAAAATCATAGCGATTAAGATATTGGGGAGGCGATCGCCTTAGTCCCAAACAATCTCGCGCCCATCTCTCAACTAGATTTAGGTGCTGATTTCAGCATGGGATATGAAAATTTAATTAAGAAATCCGGTTTCGGAGACTTGGGGGATATTTTGTGCTATAGTATCCCGAAAAGTTTACCATTGAATATCATGGATAGATTGGCATGAACAAAAGCCAAGAAATACAGAGTATTATTGCCCAACGTCAACCTCTGGCCCAAAAGCTGGCAGACATCGAAACCGGTTTATCATCGCTGTATGGTTTGATTCAGAGTTGCGAACAAGAACGCGATCGCCAGCTTGAATATTGGTCGGGGAATACGGCAACCCAGGAAAAACTCCGAAATCTGGATTTTGCCCAATTTGAGCAAATTGCCCGTTCTTCTCTCGCATCATTGCACCGACTCCAGGGCAGATTTTCCCGCCAAACCCTTAATATTGGGGTGATTGGGCGCATGGGACAAGGGAAAAGCACCTTGTTGCAGAGTTTAAGTGGGCTGACAAATGACGTGATTCCGGCAATGCAGGGGAAGGCTTGCACGGCAGCGCGTAGCACCATTTTTCATCAACCCAGAAATTCCACCACCGCCGAAATTCAATTTCACGATCGCGAGTCTTTTTTAAAAGAGGTGATTATTCCCTACTACGAGAAACTCGGATTGACCCCCGTGCCGCGTTCTTTTGAAGAGTTTGCCCATAGCGAGATTCCCACTTTACCCACTAAGGCGGATCAAACGGACATTAACATTTATAACCGCTTGAAAGACGATTATCATATCCATGCTAAGAAATATCAAGAATACTTGGGGAGGGGTTCTTTAACTGTTCAAGACGAGTCACAGATTTCTGATTATGTAGCGTCAAAATATAATCGGGACTATCAACTAACTAACCATCAATGTTTGGCGGTTAAGCACGTTAAAATATCTTGTCGGTTTCCCCTGGATGAAATAGGGGCGATCGCTCTAGTAGATGTTCCCGGCTTAGGGGATTTCCGCTTAGGAGATGAGAGTTTAGTGATTGAAGCCCTCGCTCAAGAAGTGGATTTTATTCTGTTTATTCGCAAACCTTCCAAAGACCGGGCAAACTTCGAGCAGAATGATACACAATTATATGCTTTGGCGAATAAAGCCTTAAACGATTTGCCCTCTCGGTCTATATTGGTACTGAATGCGGATAGCAATGGGGAAAATCAGGAAAGTTGCCTTTCTCTGAAACGGGATATTGATTCTGAAACGGTGAAAATGCCGGTGTTAGATTGTGTGATTGCTGACTGTTCTTCCCAGGAAGAAGCAAATAACAAAGTGCTTCAGGCGGTTCTGGATAATCTGCGATCGAATGTGACGCAACTAGACCGGAATTATACCCAACAAAAAATCACCGATTTGCAAGCCAGCCTCACCGAATTAAAGCAGCAATTGCAACTAGCCCAGGGAATCTTACCAGATATCGATGAAGATGAAATAGCCAATGAGTATGAGGATTTATTTGAGGAATTTTGGGAGAATATAACCAATGAAATGACCGATTTGCAAAAGGAACTGATTAAAACTCGCGAAGACCAAGATGAAAACCTAAAAACTCAAATTGAAACGGTACTGGAAGCCTGTCGGAAAGTGGAAATGCCGACGATTGAAGAAATAGAGAAACGTCGGAACCGACTGGAATCTTACGCCAGCACTTACAGTGAATATTTGATAGAAATGAGAACCAATCTATCGCTCAAATTCCTGGACATGGATAAAGGATTGAAAAAAACCATTGAACGCACCAAAAATAAAGTGGCTGCTGTTTTAGTGGAAAAATGCAATTTAGGTGGGCTGGCAAAAGTTAGTGGGGAAGAGTTTTTGGCGGAAGTTGCTAGTCAAATTCCCCCAGACTATACGGAACTGAAAAAAGGGTTTGAGATTCTCTCAGAATTTAATCTCTCTTATCGAGGATTAATTCAGCATCGGATTCGCTTGCAATTGGATCCGTTAACCCCGGATAAAACCGCAGGATTGAAAACAGAAGGTGTGAAGGCTCAAGATATTTTAGATACCTTAAACGAACTGTATCAACAAACAATTTACAATTGTGAAGATGCTTTGAAGGGATTTTTATCTGAACCGAGCCAAGCCTCTTTTGCTATAGTAGAAGAGTTTGCCGATCGCGTTCTCCGAGCCAAAAGCGCCAAGAAGGAATGGAAACGATTTTTGCGCCGCAAGCGGGGTCAGATTTGGGAAGATTTTGATAACCTGCAAAAACAAAGTAATGCCAGTCAAAAATGGTCAAGACTTTTAGAGTCTGCTTATGGTCATATCGATGACTTAGAAGCATCCTTAAATAATTTGTAGAACCATCAAAAAACCAGAGTAACTTTGTGAGGATAGTCAATGACATCTGTTTGGAAAAACCCATTTCGCCAGGAACTACAAAAGCTAAATGTCACCATGCTGGGGCCGGGTGGTGTAGGTAAAACTAGCTTACTAGCAGCCATGTATGACCAGTTTGATAACGTCAGTCAGGATTTACAACTGCTGGCTGTAGGACAAAGTAAATTTGAGTTAGATACAAGACTCAAAGAACTTAAAAGTATGGTGGAATCCAGCAGTAGTATTAAAGTGCAAGATGGGGTTAGCGGAACGAAAAGTAAACCCCGATCATTTAAGTTTGAGTTTGGACAAACCGGAACTGCTCCAGTTTTAGAAATTAATTTCCAAGATTATCCAGGAGGATGGTTAGAAGAAGATGAACACAAAAACAAGGTGAAAGACTTGATTCGAGACTCGGTAGCGGTGTTGATTCCTATTAATACCCCCCCTTTAATGGAAAGGGAGGGAAAATACCATGAGAAGTTTAATCAGCCAACCCAATTAAATGATCTGTTCAAAAATATCTACAAGGATTTAGATTCACCCCGTCTGGTAATCCTGGCACCGGTCAAATGTGAAAAATACATTAAAAACCCCCCAGAGTTATTTAGAAAGGTGAGAGAGGGTTATCAGAAAATGCTGAATCAGTTTGCCAGTGAGAACTTATTGCCAAAAGTGGCGGTGGCGATTACGCCAGTACAAACCGTTGGCAGTGTAGTATTTTCACGATTTGAAGAAATTGATGAACAGCCAATTTTTTACTATCGAAAACCACAGCCAACCGACCCCTATCAGCCGCAAAATACGGAAGTTCCTTTACGGTATCTATTGCGGTTTTTGCTGAAATTACATCTGGATAGGAGACGGGCTTCTATATTCACCATAATTCCCGATTTTTTGGGTCAACAGGTGGGGCTGTCAAATAATGAGCGGCTGATCAATGCGGTGAGTCGCTTTGCGGAACCGAGAAACGATGAAGCGGAGATTGTTCAAGGAATAGAGTGGTTGAAACTATAAGAGGATTAAACATGGATACTTATGTACAAAGCCGTGGGATTTCTAAAGACTACTGCTGGTTAGATCAAAATCAAAGGAAAATTTCCGATCTGCCGGAGAATTTTAAGCGAATGCTAAAAATGGTGGATGGGGATTATTTTTCCCTGGTGATTTATCGTGCCAATGGTCAGTTATCTTTGTTGGTTACGGCGTTGAAATCGCAAAATCGCATCGATAACCAAACTCGAAAAATTTGTAATTCGGTTGTGTGGGCGGGCTGGGTTGGTCAAGATTCTGATGAAGCCATATTGCGATCGCTTGCGATTCAAGCATTAAATGGGGAGTTAGCGGCGAAAGTCGATCCAGCGGTTATTTCGGAAAATAATGCTCAAGGATTTACGGTAAACTTCGACCTCTTAAAACCTAAGAATATTGGCGTTGTGTCCGTGCAAAATAACCCGGCTGATTCGGAGAAAATCGGCAACTTATCCGCCCTAAAAGATGAGCTAATTGGCGACCTGAAAAAATATGCTTTGCCGAAACATGACGGGATGTTAGTTGTAGTTGGCTCAACGGTCTCGAAATCCAGCCTTGAAGAAGAGCGAGTTTGGCGAGGTTTGTCGGATCAAATTTCTGATGATAGCTGGATAGACTTGGCTGGGGAGGATGATAAAAGTGACAACTTTCGCCGTCAATCTTCTTCTTCTAATCGTGATACTAATATATCTTCAAAGCCCGAAAAATCGAAATCTGGAACTGCTTCTACGCCTTCTTCGGGTTTACCGAAATCTTTTTCGGCCTCTCGAAGAAGTGATCAAAGAACTCCAGAAGATTCTCCCCTGAAAAAATGGATGCCGATTATTATCGCTTTTGTAATCGGTTCATTAATTGGGATAGTTGGACATTACCTATACCACACTAATATCCCCAATAGGCAAAGATCTCAAATTGAACAAAATCAAAAAATAATTGATGGTCAGCAAGAAACGATTGACCAAAATAAAGGAAAAATTGATCAACAGAACGACACGATCGCCCAAAACGCAGAAACCATCAAAAATGAAGAAAAACTCATCAAAGAAATGCTAGATTATCTAAATGAATTTACCCAAAAAGGTTCACCCTTAATCAAGCGTGTTGAGGAGTTGGTCGATAAAATTCAAAAATAAATAACCGCCAGACATTTAAGGGCGATCGCAGTAACTTTCGTTGCTCAGTTTAGGGTTGCTATATTCTCATGTTAAATGTCAATTTCCAGGGGACTGAAACTGCGCCATTAACCAGGCTCCAACTTGTGACTGGTCTTGATTGCGGCTCCGTTGCAGGGCTTGGTCTAGGGTGGCTATCTCTAGTCCTGGAAACATCACAGAGATATCAATTCGCTGACTCCCGCGATCGCTCATTTGATAAGCCAATACTTCCCCAGTTTCGACGTTCACAATCCAATATTCAGCAATCCCGACATCTTCATACAGCACTCGCTTAACGGTGCGATCGTCAAGCAGGGATGATTTTGCCACCTCCACCACCAAATCTGGCACGGGATACTCTTCCAGATTCACAATATCCGTGCCGCTAGGGATGGCGGTTGCTTTGTTGCCAACATAATACGCTAAATCGGGCTGAAATTCGGCATAGCCAGTTTTGCGGAAGGAACAGTTGTCTAAAATCGTGAACGGAATGCCTTTCAAAATGCCATAGAGATTAACAGCCAGGGAAATCACACTATGATTTGTGCTGTGGTCAAAGCCTACGGAGACTTGCATTTCTAATCTCATTCGCCCATTGCTGTAATAGCCTTTAGATTTAGCATGGGCGGGGTCATCCAAAGCACTCAGGTACTCATTCCAGGTAGCCGGAACCCAGGTATCACTAGCGATTAGATTAGAGAGGGGATTCATGCTCATCTTTAAATGCTTAACAGATTCAAACGGGGGTGGTTTAGTTTACGAGCCGCATAGATTAGACAAGCCTTGAGATCATCAGCTTCCAGATCGGGCATTTCTTCAAGGATTTCTCCCTGACTTAAACCGGAGGCAAACAAGTCCAGGACATCGGATACTCGGATTCTCATTCCTCGGATACAGGGGCGACCGCCACATTGTCTAGGATTAACGGTAATTCTGGAAAGTAGTTCGCTCATACTTGATGGTTCCCTTGTGATTCGGTTCGATTCACGGTGTCGTTAATTTTAGTTTACTATAGCAATCCTAAATGATTTGTAACATTTTTAGCTCCCCTCTCCCGTTCTGGGAGAGGGGTTGGGGGTGAGGGTCTTCCACAACTGATTTAGGACTGCTATAGAAATTCCTGGAGTTCTGACTTACTGTCTTTACGAAGTCCCATCTAATCCGGTTAAATAGCCCAAACCCATTGTTCCAGAAACCCGGTTTTGGGTCAGGATGCGCGAATAAGTGGGAGATGACCTAATCTGGCATTAATCACCTGTCCAATCTTCAATTTTTAATGCCGGAACTTTCCTGAAATCTTGGAGGTTTCGGGTTAACAAAACCCTATCACGGGACAGGGCGATCGCCGCCATTCTCAGATCCATTGTAGAGACTCGAATTTTTTGCTGTCGTAGCTCCTGGAAAACAGCGATCGCCTGAACATCAAAGGGTAAAATGGGAGCCGAGGTAAAGCATTGGAGAATCTCTGACAATAGAGTATATCCCCGCCGGATATCAGTATCGGTCTGAGCACGGTTAATAAAATCATGAGCGCCAACAACCTGCTCATGAAAGCTCACAATTGAAAAAGCAAAGTTGTCTAAGGTTACAAGTTTTCGGTCGCGAAACTGATAAATTGCTGACAGTGATCCAACAAAATTTCAACCTCAACATCCGTGATTTTCAAGTCATCATCAACGCTATAATCAGCAGTTGCTCGTTTATTTTGGGCATTAATCAAAAACCGATGAAATTCCAGAGGAACAATCCATTTTTTAGCGATATCTCGCCCAAAAGCTGCAATAACTGCTCCATGACTTGAGAACGTCAAATCTTGCTCCCAAAGAAAAGCTTCAGCAATGTAAAACATCCCATAGTAAGCTCGTGAGGCAGCAAAATCATAAAACCCCTGTTCGTTTAAAACCTGAGCCGCTTGATAACTTTCTTGAGCTTTGGCGATTAATTTTTGAGACTTGGGTTTCATATAGCTTGTTTAACTGAAAGGTAACCGGGGAGATTGTTCTCGTCTTTGGATTGAGCTGGTGCGTCAGTCTTCATCGCATACATTTTCCTTGACCTTTTAGACGCATATAGCGGTTCCCGGGCTGATGAGGTACTTTTCAAAGCCCCTCTCCCCCTGAGCTAAGTCGAAGGGCTGGGAGAGGGGTTTGGGGTGAGGGTCTGTACCTTATGGACATGAGAAAAGCTATATAGCGGTTCCCGGACTGATGAGGTACTTTTCAAAGCCCCTCTCCCCCTGAGCTAAGCCTGTCCTGAGCGAAGCCGAAGGGTCGAAGGGCTGGGAGAGGGGTTTGGGGTGAGGGTCTGTACCTTATGGACATGAGAAAAGCTATACCACACTCTTTATAAGTCTACCTGGATGCAGTTTATACAAAAATCCCCTCTTTTTTGACATTATAAATAAAAGGAGAATCCTGAGTTTTGAACCTTTCTGAAGTAATAAACTGCCACGATATCACCACATCATAATCTAAGCAAATTTGGGTGATAAACTCCGTTGTTTTATCAATTTCCTGAAAAGGATGTTCCAAAACCTTCAAAATAATCAAAAAGTCAATATCCGAATACTCTTGGGCATCTCCTCGCGCTTGAGACCCATATAAAATAATCGCTTCTATCTGGTCTTGATAATAATTCATCAGACCTTCTTTAACTCGCTGGATAACTAATGGTAGGTGGGGATTTTGCATAGAACTTGGCTGTTTTTTACTTCATTCTAGCTCTTTTGGCGAAAAGTGCGCCCATGTTCAAGGGCTTCCAGAAATGCGGTTTCGTCAGAAATAGAACCCACAACTTGAGTCAGCCAATTCTCAGGAGGAGACTGACTCTCGACTTTTTGTTTGAGTTGGGAAACCGTTTGCTCTAGGGTAAGCAAACGCTGTTCTAGGGTCACTTCGTCTAATATAATTTTCTCAACCAAGCTAACTCTTTTTTAGTTTAGAGGATGGGAACCCCAACTGTCTCCGGTCAACCATCAGTTTCTCTGGTAGGGACTCCCTAACGGGGGTCGCCAATCAACACCAACGGCGACCAGAAAAACGGATGACGGTGAGACTGACTTAATTTAGCCTCACGCAATATCACTCTAGACTATTGCTTAACTAACGGTTTGGATCGCTGAATTGCTGATAATATTAGCATCAACTGTAGCCAGTGTTAACCCATAGTACATAGCGGTGGCTACAATAAATCTGTCGGCTGGGTCTTGATGGGGTAGGGAAATCTGGCGACTTAAAATAGCAATGGCATAATTCATCTCAGCTTCACGAGTTTTCAGTGTTTTCAAAGCTAAGTTAACCCATGTAATCGGGTCAGGATGTAAAGATATCCGTTTTTTTTCTGCTAAAATCAATGTTTCCCAAATGCTAATTGGACTCAGCCAAAGTTCAGTATTAGGAGCGACAATTGTAGTTTGAAGTTGGCTTGATAAGCGTTGGTCTCCCAGTAAATACCACAGCCAAATGTGGGTATCTAGCAGCAGTTTCATTGCAGTACATCCCAGGGTTGAGGCTCTGGAGTAATTATATCTCCTAAAATTTCACCGCTTCCCTTCATGACCCCAAAAGCCGGGCGTTCATCTGAGGGAGTGGCGGGATAGATAATCACTAACGGTTTACCTTCATGGATGACCGTAATCGGGGTTTTAGTCCGTTCGACTTCTAAAAAGAGATTCTGGAGAATTTGAGGCAGTTCATGGGTCGTAATTTCTGTCATCAATTACCTCCTGGAGGGTGAAAAAATCTGGTAAATGCCGCACCGCTTAATTTTAGTTTACTAGAAATTCCCCGAGTCCTAACCCAGCGTCTGGACTACCGGGGGTCGCCAATCAACACCAACGGCGACCAGAAAAACGGATGACGGTGAGACTGACTTAACTTCGCCTGACGCAATGCCTCCACCTTACTCAACCCCTCCTCCATAATCAGGCGATAAAACTCCGTTGTCACTGCTGCTGTTGCCGCATCATCCGCATTCCACAACGTGGCCATCAACGCCCTCGCCCCCGCACGTTCCCAAATATAAGCCATTCCCATAATCGCATCTCCATCCAGATTGGTCTGTAATGCGGTCTGACAGGCGGTCAATGCCACCAATTGGGTATCCTGTAACCCTAGTAATGCCGCGTCGGCTAGGGGATATTCTCCATCGGCAAATAACAGGGTGTTGGCGTTCATGTGGGTTTCTCGTAGTTGCTCATCCTCACAAATATCTTGCCCCAAAAAACAACAACCCAATTGCTGAAAACAGCCGTGGGTGGCGATATGCAGATAGCGATGACGGGAGGATTGACGTTTGAACACTTCCAACGTCGCCTGGTGGTGGCGGTAAATCTCACTCTCTGGGGCGAGGCGGAGGAGGGCATCGACTTCGGCTTCCGTTCCCGGTAGATTAAACAAGGGGTCTTGGGGTTTAGGATTGGCAAAGCCGAGGACTCGGTAACCCCCAGAGAAGCGGGGGAGGAAGGTGGTGCTAACTAGGGCGAGGGTGAGCAAGGTTCCCCCCAGTTTCCAATGGTGTTTGACTGTGGCTCCCATGCCGATGATTCCTAGGAGGAGGGAAAGCGTCCACAGGGGAAAGTTGAGAAACGGGGAGGGGGAAGGACTGGCGAGGAGGGAACGACTGGAGAGACGAGTGAGATAATGGATGGGGTACTGTTGCAGCAGGAATTGGTCCTTTTCCGAGTCCCGGAGGGTTTCAAAGGGGAATTGGCGCAGGGACCCGGTGGCGATGATGGCGAGTTGTTGGGGGTTGAGGGCTTCAATCTCGGCGGCAACAGGGCGGATTAGGTGGTCGTAGAGGGTGGCGGAAAGGCGACGATAGCCGGAATCGCCGCTTTGGAGCATTTGGCGATATTCTGTCACCCACTCGTTGAACTCCTCGGCATCGATGGGGACTTTTTTAACCCTGAGACTGTCGCGGCTGAGGAGAAAGAGGGCGATCGTGTTGGGAACGTTTTGGATATTTGTGAGGAGAACGGGTTGTAAGACAACGGTTCCCGGGGGGGAGGATGGTTTGCAGTTGGCTGAGGTCTTCGGGTTGAATTTCAAAGAGTTCCGCAACTTCGGGGTAGGTATTGGCGAGGGTTTCCGCTTGTTGGAGGACTTGCGCTTCTAAGTCGCGCATTTGGTCCACCAGGGCAGTGCTGAAGTTGTCTTGCAGTTGTTGGCGCAGGGCTTGCAGTTGTTGGGATTGCTCGTTCCAGTCATCAAGGGCGGCTTGGGCTTCGGGGTTAGCCACTCTCACACCGATGAGACGGTTATAATCGGCTAGTTCGTAGGTGGTGACGCGGTTCGCCCATTCAAAGGCGCGTTGGGGCTGGTTTTGGTCGATGAGCAGGTCAACCAGGGCAACGGCTCTCCCGCGATTGGTTTGGAGGAAAGTCTCGCGGAATTCTTTTTGCAGTTCACCTCGGAGTTCAAGGAGGATGTTCAGGGAGTCTTCCCAGTAGGTGATGGCTTTGTCGGGTTGGTTGGTGTCTCGGTAGACGGAGGCTATGTTGCTGAGAGTGGTGATTTCTTGAGGGCGATCGCCCACTTCTCGGTGAATGAGCAAGGCTGGATTGTGGTAGTCGTCCAGGGCTTGAGTCGGTTTGCCCAAAGCATTGTAGACCGCACCAATGTTGTTGAGAGTGTAGGCTTCTCCAGGGCGATCGCCCACTTCTCGGTGAATTGGCAAGGCCTGATTCAGGTAGTCCAGGGCTTGAGTCCGGTTGCCCAAGGTATTGTACATTGTACCAATGTTGTTGAGAGTGGTGGCTTCCTTTGAGCGATCGCCCACTTCTCGCTGAATTGACAAAGCCTGATTGTAGTAGTCCAGGGCTTCAGTCCGCTTGCCCAAGGCATTGTACACTGCACCAATGTTATGGAGAGTGGCGGCTTCCCCTGAACGATTGCCCACTTCTCGCTGAATTGACAAAGCCTGATTGTAGTAGTCCAGGGCTTCAGTCCGCTTGCCCAAGGCATTGTAGACCACGCCAATGCCATTGAGAGTCATGGCTTCTCCTGAGCGATCGCCCACTTCTCGCCTCATTGGCAAAGCCTGATTGTAGTAGTCCAGAGCTTGAGTCCGATTGCCCAAGCTCTGGTACACCAAGCCCATATTATGGACGGTGGTAGCTTCTTCAGAGCGATCGCCCACTTCTCGGTGAATCAGCAAAGCCTGATTGTAGTAGTCCAGGGCTTGAGTCCGGTTGCCCAAAGCATAATAAACCAGGCCAATGTTGTTGAGAGTTACGCCTTCCCCAGGGCGATCGCCCACTTCTCGCCGAATCGACAGGGCTTGATTGAAATAGTCCAGGGCTTGAGTCCGATTGCCCAAGGTATCATACCCGCTACCAATGTTATGGAGGGTGGAGGCTTCTCCTGAGCGATCACCCACTTCTCGACAAATCGACAGAGCCTGATTGTAGTAGTCCAAGGCTTTCGTAGGGTTGCCCAAGGTCTTGTACACTCCACCAATGTTATTGAGAGTGGTGGCTTCCCCTGAGCGATTACCCACTTCTCGGTGAATCCGCAAGGCTTGATTATAGTAGTCCATGGCTTGAGTCCATTTGCCTAAAGCATGGTACACCAAGCCAATGTTGTTGAGAGCGGTGGCTTCTCCTGAGCGATCGCCCACCTCTCGCATGATAGGCAAAGCCTGATTGTAGTAGTCCAGAGCTTCAGTCCGGTTGCCCAAGGCATTGTAGACACTACCAATGTTATAGAGAGTCTTGCCTTCCCCTGAGCGATCGCCCACTTCTCGCCGAATCGGCAAAGCCTGATTTAAGTAGTCCAGGGCTTCAGTCCGCTTGCCCAAGGCATCGTACATTACACCAATGTCGTTGAGCGTGGTGGCTTCCCCTGAGCGATTACCCACGTCTCGCAGAATGGGCAAGGCTTGATTGAAATAATTTAGGGCTTGAGTTTGGTTGCCCAAGGCATGGTACACCGAGCCAATGTTATAGAGAGTGGTGGCTTCCATAGAGCGCTGGCCTACCTCTCGCCAAATTGGTAAGGCTTGATTGAAGTAGTCCAGGGCTTCAGTCCGCTTGCCCAAGGCATGGTACATTCCACCAATATCGTTGAGAGTGGCGGCTTCCCCTGAACGATTGCCCACCTCTCGCATGATAGGCAAAACCTGATTGTAGTGGTTCAGGGCTTCCGTCCGCTTGTCCAAGGCCTCGTACACTCGACCCATGTTAGTGAGAGTGGCGAGTTCCCCTGAGCGATTGCCCACTTCACGCCAAATTGACAAAGCCTGATTAAAATAGTCCAGGGCTTCCATGTGCTTGCCCAAGGCATGGTACACTCCTCCAATATTATTGAGGGTGGTGGCTTCCCCTGAGCGAGCGCCCACTTCTCGTCTCAGAGCCAAGGCTTGATTGTAGTAGTCCAGGGCTTCAGTACGGTTGCCCAAGTCATCGTAAACTAAACCGATGTTATGAAGGGTGGTGGCTTCCTCTGAGCGATCGCCCACTTCTTGCAGAATGGGCAAGGCTTGATTGAAATAGTCCAAAGCTTTAGTCCGGTTGCCCAAGGCATTGTACACGCTACCAATGGTAGTGAGGATGGTGGCTTCCCCTGATCTGTTATTCGTCTCTCGAAAAAGAATCAGTGCTTTTTGATAGAATTCTAAAGCCTTGGGGTTTTGTCGGAGCTGGTTATAATTTCGACCAATTCCGAAAAGGGCTACGGCTTCCAACTGCTGATTTTGCAATTGTCGAGCCGCCTCTAAAACACGCTCCAATGTTTTGATCGCCTGCACAGGTTGCCCCTGTCTTGTCTGTTGAGTACCCTGCTTTAACAGTTGCTCAACCTCCCTTTGCGACATCCTCCCCTGCGCCAAAACCGTCTGTGCCTCCACCCAAGGCGACAGAGAACCCATGCCCAACAGCAGCGAAACCGTCAACAGCGAACTCACCCAGCGTCCAGTCATGGCTCGACTCTCCCTGTGACTCTATCTGTTCTATTATGACCCGAAGGCGCAGAAATTGAGTCTCTCCAAGGACCGCACAGCCATAATATCAGCCTCATCGCCGCCCAGTTTCTCCACCACTATAATCAAGGTAGTCTATAACGCTCCTACTGGTGTCATGAACCTATCACTCACCCCAGAAATCGAACAAAGGATTGCGGCTCAACTCAACCAAGGACATTACCAATCCGCCCATGAGGTCATCTTAGCGGCCCTAGAACTCCTGGACCAACGCCAGCAATACCTGACTGAACTGCGTCAGGAAATCGCGATTGATGCCACTCAAATTGAACAGGGACAAGTGATAGATGGAGAACAGGTTTTTGAGCGTATCCTCAACCGTTTACATAATTTTATAACATGAAAAACACAACTCAATTTCAAAAAATTGCTGCCGAAGTGCAACTGTTTAATGATATTGAAACCAAGGAAAAGTTTGTGTTTGTCGTGGGTGCTTTAGTGGCTCGATTAATTAGCCTTCAGAAAGGAGCCGAAATCATGGAAATGGAACCGGAAATGCTTTTAAAGATTTTGGAAATGATGAGCATCGATTTTTCTTATCTTACTGCCGAAGATATTAAAGCGGAAAAAACTTGGTAAGACTGATGAAAATTCTCTGCCGCGTCACGAGGATGCCAGAACCCGCGCTTGAGCGATTTCTCTGTCTCCAATTCCCCGCACTTGAGAACTCAAGAGAGAAATAATCGCAATGGTTTCTCCGGCGATGGTCATAAATTCTACTTCATAGCCCAAACCTTCTTGATGGACTAAGACAACTGTACCCATATCGCCGGATTTTAAATCATATTCCGGTAAATCTACGGTTAAAACAACTCGGTCTAATTCACTAATCATGGTTTACTAAATTTGTCCTCGTGACGTGGATTCAATGTCCCTCTCCTGTGCTGGGATTCCGATTTAGGGTGAGGGTGACAAAGAGGATAGGGAAGCTGAGGTGTTCCGGTTAGGTTTTGCCCTTGGCTTCACGGAACCCACCCCAACTCCGATGACTTACTCCTCCCGGTCACGACGTACTTTACTCACGACAATTTCCATCTCATCCTCTGACAGGGGGATAAGCTGATCCAACAGAAAATCAAAATCGTTCTGGTTTTCCAGTTTCCCCTGTAACTCATCATTCTCCCAAGCCTGCTGACCCCGAATCATCATTTTTTCCTCCTCATAGTCTAGGGCAGAGAAGGGAACCCGCCAAGTTTCTGGGGTACTCATATCCTCCCCGCGAATGTTGGGCCGCCCTCTGACAACTAACCCCTGATTTGTCAGGCGATCGCGCTCTATTTTCGCAACTTCCGTCAGGGGCAATCCTTGGGAGCGTCCCGCCAATTGCAGTTGGCGAGTTTCTGGGTTAAATCCCAGTAATTCATGGTTGCCACTCCCCCCGGCTTTTAACTCAATTTTGATATTCACCGGGAGCATCACTTGAATAATTGGCGGTGAGGGTAATGGATTGAGTTGCCCAGTAGGGGTAACTTCAGCGGTTTGGGAAGGAGGGCTAATGGCACATCCCCCTATTCCCAGGGAGGAAACCATTAAAACCAGTGACAAGATATGGCAAGTTGGATGTTTCATAACAGCTTAGACTGGTGTAGAACTCGATGGGGGGACCCTCACCCTACTTTGAATCCAAAGCCCCCTCTTGCTCCCTCTCCCATTTTGGGAGAGGGCTGGGGTGAGGGCGGATGAGGGCCGACTGGCTAAACGGTAAGAGGTAGCCCCGAGAGGGTTTGTTGTCATCTTTGGGATAAGGTTGAGATGAGTGATTCACAGCGTTTACCCCCGGAAACTTTTGCCCTGGGAAGAATTGCCAGTTTGCTGGTGATGTTGGGGGCGGTGCTATACTTCACGGGGTGGACTTATCGCTGGATCTATTTCGCGTTTTTCCAACTGGAAGTGACGACGCTGCCTTTGCCCCTAGAGTCGTTTTATATTGCTGCCTTTCAAGTGTTTTTTGGCAGCTTCCGAGCCATTTTCCATACCATTATAACGGCGGCGTTGGTTGTGGTGGGGGTTTATTGCAGTCTGTGGTTACTGGAAGGGCAACCCTCACTCCGGTTCCAAGCTGGACTCGAGAACATCCATGGGCGGATATTGGCTTCCCTCAATAATCGTTTAGCCAGTCAACCGCCTCAAACATTCTGGAAACGCTGGCTATTTCGGTTGTATCGGGAACTGTTGCAACTGCTAAAATCGTTTCTGGAGTTCCACCTGTTGGAGTATCAATCCCTACGATTTGTGCGATCGCTTTTGGATGAAACATTGATTATCTGTTGGGTGCTGGCGGGCTGTTTCTGGCTGGCACAATGGCAGGGAGAAGCGGATGCGTGGCGGGATGCGGTGAATGAAACCTCGTCTCTCCCGGTGGTGACGGTGGTTGTGCGAGAGGATAGTTTTCCCTTGGGGGTGAACCCCGATGATATCCGCAATCCTCAAGGTATCCGCATTATTGGTGACCCAAGCAGCTACCAGCAACTGCTGAGTGCGGCGATTAATAACCCCAGCCAGAATCGGGTCTGGCGGTTGCTGATTGATGTGGATGGGGATTATTATATATTCCCAGCCCTACCGGAACGGGATGAAACCCGCCGCCCTGCGTTGGTGGTGATTCCTCGCAGCCATCAAGGCGATCGCCTAATTCAGTTGCGCCCCACACTCGACACGGATATTCCCAGTCAAGCTAAAGATAATCAGCCGACTAATAGTAAATAGACGCATCAGTTTTATACACCCCTAGCTGTGCAATCTGGTGAGTTTTTGGGTTATGCGATCGCATAACCCAACCTACAAACTCAGTTCTAATCAACCACTGGTGCTGTACTCAGTTCTACCGTGAAAGACTCAAAAGTTACCTCAAATCCTTCCCGTTCTGGGGATGCACACACCGGGCCAACCCAAGCCGTAGGTTCTTCGGGAAAATCCGTCAGACGTAATAGGACAAATTTATCACCATCGAGGGAGTAGAGAACTGCAATGGCTTCATTTCTGCGCCGTACTTCAAACCAAACCCGATCGGGTTGACCTGCCAAGGGAGCAACGGCCCAATCCGATCGCTCCCGTGTCACAACTGCACTGGCGTATTGGACACCATCTACATATTCAATGCCACACTTGAGCCAATGGGTTTTACTGACTCTAACCATCAATCCAGCTTGATCATAGAGTTCCTGGTATTGCCCCGAAAAACAGACCCGGGCTCGAAAGTTGCCCAATACTTCACGGTAGTAACAGTGACCAGAATCCCGAATAAAACCGTAGTGAGTTGTCCGCCAGAAATCGGTTTTCAACCCGGTTTTAACCCAAAGCCGATCGCCGCGATTCTGCCATGCCGCAGGGGGGTTATACCACTGCATGGATGACCAAGGGGTGATTGGTGAAGGTTCCATAGTCATGGCTCGTCCTATCAAATTGACTACTCCCCGCGCTAAAGCGACGGGGATTCCCCGGAGGGATTTCAGAACTTCCGACAAGTCGGACTCCTAGGCGAAGTCAAATACGCCTCTATAGGTTGCCCGAAGGCTTCCTTTTACTTATTTTCATTCAATCACCTTTTGTCTCTCGCCAATGAAACGTCTTTGCTGCCGACATTTCTGCATGATGCAAGTCTGCCCTCACGGGATGTTAAGCCCCTTTCATTTGGGTCATAGAGAAGGCGATACCATTCTATCATAGTCATTGCGGCTAAAGCCGCCGAGTCGTTTTTCCGCCCCGCTTTAAAAAGACGGAGCTACCAAACTCCCGAATTTTTGCCGTGTATTACTGGGAACATAGCAGAACTCAAAAACAACAGAAATGGCTGTCGCCGGAATCTATGGAAGATGTTAACAACGGTAACACCCAGAGAACTAGATCAGTCAGATCCGCATTATTGGTGACGCAAGCAGCTACCAGCAACTGCTGAGTGCGGCGATTAATAACCCCAGCCAGAATCGGGTCTGGCGGTTGCTGATTGATGTGGATGGGGATTATTATATATTCCCAGCCCTACCGGAACGGGATGAAACCCGCCGCCCTGCGTTGGTGGTGATTCCTCGCAGTCATCAAGGCGATCGCTTGATTCAGTTGCGCCCCACACTCGACACGGATATTCCCAGTGGGGATAACAATTGATAATCGCTCATCGATACCTAGGTAATAGGAAAGCCCGAAGCGTCGGTGATGGGATGACTATCGGGTTATGATTGAACCCGAAAAGCGTGACAACCTGCCATTAAGATGAATCAAACCCTGTGGATAGCCCGACACGGCGATCGCCAAGACCATGCCGATTCTAATTGGTATCGTAGCAGTAGCAATCCTTTTGACCCGCCCTTATCAGCCAAAGGGGAAAAGCAAGCGATCGCCCTAGCCCAACGTCTAGGGGGAGAAAAGATTAACTACATTTTCGCATCCCCATTTCTGCGAACCGTTGCTACCGCCCACGCCGTAGCCGAAGTTCTGGATTTACCAGTGCAACTAGAACCGGGACTGGGAGAGTTTTTAAGTGGTTACAGCTTCCCCTATTTGCCGAAAATGCGATCGTCATCAGAACTAAAAGCCGATTTTCCCCGCATCAATCTTAACTATGAATCGCCCCAAGGTTGGCAGTATCCCGAAACCTGGTCTATGGCTCAACAACGCATGACCAGCACTATCCAACGCTTAACCACACAATACCCCGAAAATCTCCTTTTGGTAGGTCATGCAGCCTCAGTGAAAGGACTCACCCAAGCATTAATTACGCGAAAGCCGAAACTCAAAACCTCTCTTTGCTGTCTAGTCAAGTTGGTAGCTGATGATGATGGTTGGAACCTGGAACTAGCCGGAGATACTAGCCATCTGGAACTAGCCGGGGTGGCTTCCCAGTCTCATCTACTCAGAGCCGCTCTGAGATATTACCGCTATTATCGATATGCTTACCGATATCAGCCCGAATTACCTCGATGATATATAATATCTTGCGGTTAATGGTGCTAGAATCGTAAAGGCCAGTCGTCCATAAGTTGGGTGCCCCCATAATTTGCCAAACACTTGGCAGCCAAAACGCGATTTATAAAGGAAATAACTGCATGAGTTCAACAACCGTCCAAGCCAAATATGAAATTAAAGACCCAACACTTGCCCCAAAAGGCAAACAACGGATTGAATGGGCGGGGCGTGAAATGCCAGTTTTGCGCCAAATTCAAGAACGTTTTGCCCAAGAAAAGCCCTTTGATGGTATTCGTTTAATTGCTTGCTGTCACGTCACCACAGAAACAGCACATTTGGCGATCGCTCTCAAAGCTGGGGGCGCGGATGCTATACTTATTGCTAGTAACCCCCTGTCAACCCAAGACGATGTAGCCGCTAGTTTGGTGGTTGATTATGGCATCCCCGTTTTCGCCATGAAAGGGGAAGATACAGCCACCTATCTGCGCCACGTCGAGATTGCCCTTGATCACCGCCCCAATATTATTATTGATGATGGTAGTGATGTTACCGCTACCCTCGTTAAAAACCGTCAGCATCAAATACCTGAAATTATTGGCACTACCGAAGAAACCACTACCGGAATTGTCCGTCTGCGGGCTATGTTTAATGATGGGAAACTGACTTTCCCAGCTATGAACGTTAACGACGCAGATACTAAGCACTTTTTTGATAACCGCTACGGAACTGGTCAATCTACCCTTGATGGTATTATCCGCGCTACTAATGTTCTGCTCGCCGGTAAAAATGTCGTCGTTGTCGGTTATGGTTGGTGTGGTAAAGGCTCCGCCTTGCGCGCTCGTGGATTGGGTGCTAATGTCATTGTTACCGAAGTTGATCCAGTCCGGGCTATTGAAGCCGTCATGGATGGTTTCCGCGTGATGCCTATGGAACAAGCTGCCTCTCTGGGAGATTTGTTTATTACTGTCACTGGTAATAAGCACGTTATTCGTGGGGAACATTTCGATGTGATGAAAGACGGCGCTATGGTTTGCAACTCTGGTCACTTCGATATTGAAATTGACCTGAAAGATCTCGCAGAACGTTCTACCGAAATCAAGGAAGTTCGTAATTTTACCCAACAATATAAGCTCAAAAACGGTAAATCTGTTGTGGTTTTGGGTGAAGGACGTTTGATCAATTTGGCTGCTGCTGAAGGTCATCCTAGTGCCGTTATGGATATGAGTTTTGCTAACCAAGCCATGGCTTGTGAATATCTGGTCAAAAATCAAGGCAAACTCGAACCCGGTCTGCACTCTATCCCCCAAGACGTGGATCAGGAAATTGCTCGTCTGAAATTGAAAGCCATGGGTATTGCTATTGATACCTTGACATCAGAACAGATTGAGTATATGAATTCCTGGACTGTTGGCACTGACTAATCTCTCCAGTTTTTCTTGGGGTTGGATTTAGGCAATATCTGTCAAGGCAACCGGAGACGGTTGCCTAAATATATTCTGGTTGATTGATTCCGGTTAGTTTTTTTATCTTTAGCTGTGGCTTGTGGCAAAACTTTCTGTTGAACTTCAGCGCTATTTTTGGGAAGAGTCCCGTTCCTCTCAGGTAACGCTGGGTGATATTATTACTCTGGCAGGAGAGCGGATTTTTGGGTTTTTGTTTGTGGTGCTGGCGCTGCCTTCCGCCCTTCCCATTCCGGCTCCTGGCTATTCGGTTCCCTTTGGGATTTTATTATTTTTGTTAGCTATTCAATTGGTGGCGGGTTCACAAACGCCTTGGTTTCCGGATTCATGGCTGAACCGTGAATTGCCTTTGGAAAAGGTACAGGGAATTTTAAAAGTGGGGATTCCTTGGTTACAGAAAATTGAGGTGGTTTGCCGTCCCCGCTTGAGTTTTATTTGTACTCATCCGGTGGGAAAGGTTGTGATTGGTTGTGCGATCGCAATTATGGCAGTCTCCATGATGCTGCCTATTCCCTTAACTAATACACTACCAGCGATCGGGATTTTTATTACCGGATTTGGGCTGTTGGATGATGATGGGGCGATTACCTTGGGGGGATTAGTAGTTTGTCTCATGGGAGCAGTCCTTTCCGGTTTAATTTTACTGTTTGGCTATGAAGCAGTGAAAGCCGGGATTAATTACCTACGGTTGTCCATCAGTCGCTAAGATCACCCCAACTGGCTCCGAAAAGTGATCACCATCACTACAACTTAGTTGATTGGGTCATCAGTTAATTTGCGTAGTCTCACCTAGAAACCCTATGAACATCACGAGAATCGATCCGAGAAATCACTGAGATTTTCGGAAACCTTTGGGATGATGAAGATACTAAAAGGTTGGCCGCTTACTTGTCCTGGAGAGAAATATGATTGTGATGACTACATCTACCAAAACTTATATCAACCCAGATGGCTCACTCGCGCAACTGCCTCTGTCCACCAAATTCGGGAATATAGAACTTAGACAGATTTACCATCTAGCCCAAACTCAGAATTGGGAACCTGAAACTCTGGAAAGTCGCATCGATCGCGCTTTGTCCATGGTGGATGCTAATTGGGCGAATCCCAAAGAACAGCTTTTGTTAGAATTAGTTCGTCAGGGTAGAGCCGACCAAATCGATGGTATCGAATATTGGACTACCCAAATTGACGAAACACGGGCGGCGGGAATTTGTCTTGACCCGGTTACATTGACACTAGAAGTTATGGTGATTGACTTACAGTGGTTTACCCCTATCCATCGGGAACAGGTGAGAACCCTATCAAGATTATGTCAGCTTACCAGTTTGAGTTGTTATGATTCAGAATCCGGCTCTACAAATTGGTTGCTATAGTTGACCTGAAGTGCAATAATGATCATTATACTTACCAACATATTTACGAAAATATCACGAAACTAGCGTTTAATCGCCCTCTCATCATCAACAGCTAGGGTGCGTCAATCGCCAATATGTTCGCACCCTAAAGTCTAGTTCTATAACACGCCCGCCCGTTGTAGCAGTACCATGGTCCCCTGTAAGTCAGCTAGATTGGCTAAGTCAATTCTTGGGGGATTGATTTGCTCAATAGATAACTGTCGCTCTGGGGCTGGTATTCCTTCGACTAGGGGATATTCTTTTGTTTCTCGAGCGAAGAAGTTTTGGGCGTTATTGGTGAGTAAAAACTGGATAAATCGCTGTGCATCTTGGGCGTTTCTGGCTGTGTCGAGAATAGCTACTCCGGCTATGTTAATTAATGATCCTGCGTCGCCACGGGTGTAGTGGTGAGCGACGGGGAAGTTAGGATCATCTGCTAAGAAGCGATATAGGTAGTAGTTATTGACTAACCCAATATCTACTTCTCCTCGACCTACGGCTTCAACAATGGTCGTATTGTTCCGGTAAACTACAACCCCATTATTTCTCATGGCTTGGAGCCATTGCATGGTTTTAGCATCACCTTCTACTAGGCGCATGGCGGTAACGAAGGACTGAAAAGAACCGTTGGTGGGAGCCCAGCCAACTCTCCCCCGCCATTTGGGTTGGGTGAGTTCGGAGATGGAGTTGGGTAGTTCGTTGCGGTTGACCTGCCTGGTGTTGTAGGCTAGTACCCGCGCTCTACCTGTAATCCCTACCCAGTGGTTGTTAGGGGAACGGAAACGAGAATCTACTCTGCTGATGATTTGTGCGGGAATGGCGCGAGTTCGACCGGCTTTTTGTAAGGCTCCCAAGGCTCCAGCATCTTGGGCAAAAAATATGTCAGCAGGGCTATTGCGTCCTTCTTCAATAATAGCGATCGCTAATTCGGCAGTGTCACCATAGCGGACTCTAATATTAAGACCTAGCTCCTGTTCGGCTCGTTTGATTAATGGACCAATCAGAGCCTCTTGTCGCCCAGAGTAAATAGTTAAAGTCTGATTCTGAGACTGGCTAACTTGGGCTATACCCAGAACTAAGGCTAGGGTGAGCATCCCCGCTAAAAAATGTCTACGTTTGAACATTTGTTACCCTCATATAGTTTTTGTTAGGGACAGTTATTAAGAATTAGTTGCATCTAA
This sequence comes from Limnospira fusiformis SAG 85.79, assembly GCF_012516315.1. Taxonomy (NCBI): domain Bacteria; kingdom Bacillati; phylum Cyanobacteriota; class Cyanophyceae; order Oscillatoriales; family Sirenicapillariaceae; genus Limnospira; species Limnospira fusiformis. Next base: position 6,169,236 of record NZ_CP051185.1, read on the forward strand.
TTCCAGATATACTATATCACTAGGTGGGGAGTTAAACAAGAATTTTTGTTAATAAACAAACGGCAATACGGCCATAAACCGGAGGTCAGAGGCTGGTTAATAGGTATTAATAGATTCTTGGTTGGTAGAAAAAAAGTGCTATTATATCATAACCGATCGCATTAAGTTTATTGATAAGTCATGTCAATATAGCCCAATGGAGGGAATAAATGACTATAATAGTCAACTAGATGTGCTGTTGGAACAGTTTAAATTGTTGAGATGAAATGTGGTTAGCCTGGTATAAGGTTTGGGAAATTTCATCGAGACTTAATACCGCATGACCACGATAGCCATTTTCTGTCAACCTTTCCATGACCTGGCGACCATGATCGATAAATACCACAATATCCTCAACCCTTAGTCCTGCGGCTTGTAATGTGGCGGCTCCTTTCATGACACTATTGCCAGTAATGAGGATATCATCGACAACGACAACGAGTTCCCCTGACTGAAAATGCCCTTCGATCGCCCTTTTAGCGCCATAGGTTTTGACTTCCTTTCGTGGAAACACCATAGGTCGTCCTAAACGGAGAGATAAACCAGTGGCTGTAGGTAGAGACCCATAGGGAATACCCGCAATGCGATCGAAATTAAGATTTTGGAGAATTTCTGCGTATGCTCCCACAATCTGATGAAAAATCTGGGGCATGGAAATAATCCGGCGCAAGTCAATATAATAGGGGAGAACCTCTCCTGATGATTGCACATGGTCGCCAAACATAATGCAACCAATATCATAAAGTTGCAGAATCAGGTCGCGGTGGGGTTCATTTTCCAAGAAACAGACATCAGGAAGCCACAGGTCACAGCTAGGACTACCTTGCATAACCCGCAGGCGTTCGTCATTGATAGCATCTCGCAAAGACCGCACCGCCTCTGTGACAGTTCCCCGTTGCAATAAACGTGGTGGTAGAGGTAGCAATAGACCCGCACCGTCAGCACCCAAACCCGCGGCCAGAATTTGGATCAGATCATCTTGTTCGGTTAGATCGTTTTCCTCAGCACTATTTCCCTGAACCAAAATCAAACGCTCTGGAGCTTGGCGACGAATTCGTGCTAACATATCCGCCATGACCCCGACCTCTAACCCGACCTGTTCTGGAGTTCCCCAGGTTTGGGTAGCTCGCACCAATTCCAAGTAAAGAGGATGTGCGGGGTTAGGATATTCTTGGAGTAGGTTAGCGGAGGGGTTAGCAGTCGCACACAGGACAAATACTGCTTTATTAGGATAGACCAGAAAGGGTGTGACCAAATCCTGTCCGGTGTAGGGGGATACGGTGCAAGCATCAACCCCCCATTCTGTAAAAATCATGCGCGCAAACAGGCTGGCGCTATTGAGATCAGCGTGTTTAGCATCGAGAATGACGGGTATTGTAGAGGGGATATGGTCTAAAATCTGCTGTAAAAGATGCCACCCGGACAAGCCAAGCCCTAAATAGGTATTTAAAGTTAGTTTATAGGCACAAACTAAGTTGGCGGTTTGCTCTACGATCGCCTTTAACCATCGATACCACTCCTCCACGAGTTTACCATCATCGACCAACCCTAGGCCCTGCTCATTCTCAAAGTTAGGCGGATATACTTCCGGGTCGGGGTCAAGGTTCACATAGAGCAAACTTTGGTTGCGCTCAATGCTGCTAATTAGTTTATCGAAAAAATTCATGTTGCCTCCATTTAATCGAACCGCTAGAATACTGTGATTCACTAGGAATTTATGGGCAATGTCTGAGCAAGTTAATTTCCAATCATCTCCGTCCCATATTAATCAAATTGCCTTGGCTTTTCAAAAGGGAGGGTTGATCGGCTTATGTTTGCAGGTTTTTTTTGGGGTTGTACCCATTTTTCTGTTGTTGTTTGCGTTATTTCTCAGTCCCGCCAGAAATAGACTCGGACAATCATTTGTGGGTTTAGTTCTGGCTTATGGCTGTTTGTTGGCTCTAGGGTTTACCATTTACTGGTGTTTTCACTATACCCGAATTGGTGATCAACTGACTGACCCAGACCGTCGTCCGAGTAAGGCTAGTGTAACTCGCTCTCTTTGGATTGGGTTAGGAACTAATATAGCGGGTATGATTTGTGCTATGGTCGTGGCAATGTGGAAGGTGGGGGCTCTATTATTTAGAATGCTGTCTGTGCCACCGGGAGCCGCCACGATTTATAATCCGAGTGAGGGAGCGACTATTTTAAGTCGCAGCGGTCCGATTATTGTACCTATGGATATGATTACACTACAGGCTGCTCTTAATGCTATGGCGGCGGAGTTTGTGGGGATTATTGTATCTTTATTTCTGCTCTATCAAATTACTCAAAGTTTCTCTAATCGGGAAAAAAGGGTGACTGATTTGGGGGGTGAATGAGGAGCGATCGCTTTAAAATTAAGTCAGATTAACGCTGGTAGTAAGTGTTAAGCTACCACCGCCAAACCATACTTTTCAAAGATGTTTATAGCTGTGCTGACTTGTTCTGGGGTGGGTTCGGGAGTATCTTTAAGTTTATATTCGTAGCCGATTTCCTCCCATTTATATTCACCCATTTTATGAAAGGGCAAAATCTCGACTTTTTCTACATTGGTGAAGCCGGACACAAACTTAGCTAATGCTTCCATATTATTGATGTCATTAGTTAAATTTGGTACTAACACAAACCGCACCCATGTCGGTTTATTAATCTCATGTAAATACTTGGCAAAATTCAGGGTTGGTTCTACGGAAACACAGGTGACTTTCCGATAGGTTTCGCTGTGATAAGATTTGATATCTAAAAGCACTAAATCGGTATAATCTAGCACTGGTTTAGCTACATTCAGGGGGATATAACCAGAGGTATCTAAGGCTGTATGAATCCCCAATTCCCGACAGCGGCGGAAGATTTCAGCGACGAATTCTGGCTGCATTAAAGGTTCGCCGCCAGTGACGGTAATACCGCCATTAGAAAACCGCATATAGGAGCGATATTTGACTACTTGTTGGATGATTTCTTCGACGCTGACTTGTTGACCGCCTGCTACTTCTTGACAGTCGGGGTTATGACAATAAAGACAGCGCAGAGGACAACCTTGGGTAAACACCACAAATCTAATTCCTGGACCGTCTACGGTGCCGCAACTTTCATAGGAATGAATTTGACCGAATATTTGACTTTGAGAATCAGACATAATTGCGATGAGAGACAACAGAAACCCGGATTGATTAAAACCGGGTTATTACAGACTAACTAATGATGGACAGCAACCGAGTTAATCACATTTTACTGCTGATTAACCCGGTGTATAAATCCCTAGATGCGACTATGGAAAGTACGATTAATCACATCTAATTGTTGTTCGCGGGTCAGCTTGATAAAGTTGACGGCGTAACCGGATACACGAATGGTCAGTTGTGGATATTTTTCGGGATGTTCCATGGCTTCGACCAAGGTTTCCCGGTTCAGGACGTTGACGTTAATATGATGACCGTCGTCGGCGAAGTAACCATCTAACATTCCCACGAGGTTGCTGATGCGATCGCTTTCCTGTTTTCCTAATGCTTGTGGCACAATGGAAAAGGTGTAAGAAATCCCGTCTTGAGAATGCTCATAGGGGAGTTTCGCGACGGAAGCCAAAGCGGCGATCGCTCCTTGTGTATCCCGTGCGTGCATAGGATTAGCACCCGGTGCAAAAGGTTCGCCAGCTTTCCGACCGTCTGGAGTATTACCAGTTTTCTTACCATAAACCACATTAGAAGTAATGGTGAGAATTGACTGGGTAGGAACTGAGTTGCGGTAGGTTTTGTGCTGACGGATTTTGTTCATGAATTGCTTAACCAAATTGGCAGCAATATCATCAACGCGATCGTCATTATTACCGAATTTGGGATAATCCCCTTCGATTTCATAATCCACTACCAAACCTTGGTCATTGCGGATAACTTTGACCCGAGAATATTTAATAGCAGAGAAAGCATCAGCCACCACAGACAGACCCGCCATACCACAAGCCATCGTCCGATATACATCACGATCATGCAGTGCCAATTCAATCCGCTCGTATGCGTATTTATCGTGCATGAAGTGAATAATGTTCAGGGTGTTGACATACAAACGAGACAACCATTCTAAACAGCGATCGAATTTTTCTGCCACATCATCATATTCCAGATAATCGCCCTGAACTGGAAGCCATGAGGGGCCGATTTGCTCGCCTGTGGTCTCGTCTTTACCGCCATTAATCGCATACAGCAGCGCCTTGGCTAAATTCGCCCGTGCGCCGAAAAACTGCATTTGCTTACCGATTTTCATGGCGCTAACACAGCAAGCAATGCCATAATCATCCCCATATTCTGCCCGCATCAAATCGTCATTTTCATACTGGGTAGAACAGGTTTCAATGGAGACTTTCGCACAGTAGCGCTTAAAGTTCTCTGGGAGACGTTCCGACCATAAAATAGTCAGGTTGGGTTCAGGAGCAGCACCCAATGTGTAGAGTGTGTGTAAGAACCGGAAACTGTTTTTTGTGACTAAGGGGCGACCATCTTCACCCATACCGCCAATACATTCTGTCACCCAGGTAGGATCACCAGAAAATAGTTGGTTGTATTCAGGAGCCCGCAGGAACCGCACCATCCGTAATTTCATCACGAAATGGTCGATAATTTCCTGAGCGCCACTTTCCGTGAGAGTGCCATTTTGCAAATCTCGCTCGAAGTAGATATCTAAGAAATTAGATACCCGTCCCAAAGACATAGCCGCGCCATTTTGTTCTTTGACTGCTGCTAAATAGCCAAAATAAGTCCACTGTACCGCTTCTTGGGCGGTGGCGGCGGGTCGTCCAATGTTTAACCCGTATGATGCTGCCATTTCTTTGAGTTCTTGGAGCGATCGGATTTCTTCGCAGATTTCTTCGCGCCGCGAGATGGTTTCTGAGTCCATTGCGTCTAATTCCAGAGACGCTTGTTGCTCCTTCTTGTCTAAAATTAGGCGATCGACTCCATACAGCGCCACCCGCCGATAGTCACCAATAATGCGACCGCGACCATAAGCATCTGGTAATCCCGTCACCAGTCCAGAATGGCGCGCTAGGAGAATTTCTGGCGTGTAAGCATCAAAAACGCCATCATTGTGGGTTTTGCGATACTGAGTAAAGATTTTTTCTGTTTCTGGGTCCAGTTCATAGCCGTAGGCTTCTAGGGATTTTTTCACTACCCGAATACCACCATAAGGCATAATCGCTCGTTTCAGAGGTTTGTCAGTTTGCAAACCCACGATTTGCTCTAAACTGCGATCTATATAGCCCGCACCATAAGCAGTAATCCCAGAAGGAATTTTAGTTTCTGCGTCTAAAATGCCCTGTTTGCGTTCCTCTGCCATCAGTTCCTTTACCTGATCCCAGAGGTTATTGGTGCGTTCTGTAGCATTAGCTAAAAACCCGCTATCTCCTTCATAAAGACTGTAGTTTTTTTGGATAAAATCACGAACATTTACTTCTTTTGTCCATTTACCCTGTTTAAATCCTTTCCATTCGGGAGTTATACTACCACTACTGTTGTCTGTAGGTGATGTCAGTTTAGTGGGTCTTTCTACAGTTGAAACCATATCTTTAAGTTTCCTCTTGTTCAGTTCTTTAGGCTTGAGGCAGTCTCACAAATTAGCAACCAGCATATTCCCCGATAAACACCGCCAAATCTGTGGGTAATTTACCTTGACCAACACAGTTCACAGATGGGGCGCTATCCACAACTCCAAACTACATACATAATTGGCAGACTATACATGACCGGAAAATGAGAAATCTTGACACAAAATAATTACAGCCATCTGGGTTGCACGTACTATCTATACAGTTGTTAATCGGGAAATCTAGTGGACAGTCGCAGGTGTTATTTTTCTTTCTAGCAGTAATTTTCAATCACCACCTACGACGGATTTTCGGATTTAACTTTCAACGAATACAGAGCTATTTGCTGACTAACCTCTTTTTTTTCTTATACTATTAATAACTCAAAATACAGTATTTGTAAATAGTAAAAAGTAGGATTTAGTATCCAGTTTTTGTCCTTATATATGCTTGGATGCCTACATTAGGTAGGATTAAGTAGGACAAAGTAGGATTAAGTAGGACAAAGTAGAATTTAATAGTCTGGTTTTCTGGCCAAAGCTGGCTCGGATCAGGAGTTGAGCAGCCCCTTTCCTGGCTGAGGAATTCAATAGCAATTTAGGTGTATTAATTATAGTGCCCAAAATTAAACTTTTTTTAAGAGTTCAGAGCTAATTTGCCCTTGTCAATTCGGGGGTATCATTGTATAATACGACAGTTTGGGGACCAAATTATGAGCAATTCAGAAACAATTTTTACGAAAATCATCCGGCGGGAAATTCGAGCGGATATCGTCTATGAAGATGACCTAGTGTTAGCCTTCCGAGACGTTGCACCCCAAGCACCCGTTCACATTTTGGTAATTCCCAAAAAACCAATTCCTAAATTAGAGGAAGCCAGCCCCGATGACCATGGGCTGATGGGACATTTACTGCTGAAGGTGAAACAAGTAGCCCAGGAAGCTGGGTTAACTAATGGTTATCGTGTAGTCATTAATAATGGTTCTGATGGTGGACAAACTGTAGATCATCTTCACATTCATATTTTGGGAGGTCGGGCCATGCAGTGGCCCCCTGGTTGAGGTTGATTTCTAGGTTTCCGACTTGAGATTTTGGGCAACTTGATTAAGTCGTTGAATACCGATTTTAGTTTCTCGCAAGCCGTTAGCAGTCTCAGCGGCACTTTGATTAAGACTATTCATAGCCTGGAAGACTTGGTGAATTGCTTGGGCTTGTTGTTGGGAACTCAGAGAGATTTGTTGGGAATTTAAAACCACTTCATTAACAGCCTCTAGGGTGGCTTCCTGGTTGCTAATAATCACATGATTAATGGCATCACTGACATCTGTAGAGGCTTTTAAAACGGGGTTAATGGCTTCGGTAACTTTTTCAAAGGCATTAACAGTCCCCTGGGAAAGTTCGATAGTTTGTTCTGTAGTCTTGCTACCTTCATTAGTGACTAATACGGTACTATCGATCGCCCTTTGAATATTATTAACTAAAACGGTAATTTTTTCGGCTGACTGTTTACTCTGGTCTGCCAATTTGCGGATTTCCGTGGCTACCACTGCAAAACCTTTACCATGAGCGCCAGCACGGGCAGCCTCTACAGCCGCATTCAATGCTAACATATTAGTCTGGTTAGCCAAATCAGCAGCCATATTAGTAATCATGCCAATTTGTTCAGTTTGCTGGCTGAGTCGAACAATTTGATCAGCAATAGCCTCTACTTTTTCCTTGAGATTTAACATTTTCTCTAGGGTTTGCTGTACCGCCTCCGTTTCGGACTGAGCAAGTTTTAACACCTGCTGGGCGCTTTCAGAAGAAAACTGACCGAGAGTGAGGACTTGCTGGGCGCTTTCGATGGAAGATTGAGCGAGACCCAAGACTTTACGGGCGCTTTCATCGGAGGATTCTGCCTGTTCTGCCATTGACCGGGCTGCTTCCCCTAACTCATCCATTGTAGCAGTAGTTTGATTAATTGCTCCGGCCTGTTGGCTGGCGTTGCGTTCTTGTTGTTCTGTGGTACTAGCAATCTGATTAGAAGAACTGGCAATTATACTAATACTATCATTAATAGTCCGGCTAATGCGGGAGGAAATTACCAGAGCCAAAATAATAGCTAAAGTCGCAGCTATGAACATTCCCAATGCAGCGATCATAGTGAGAGTATTCATGGCATTTTCCAACTCTCTATATTTAGCATTGAGAAGCTGTTGCTTTTGCTGGTCAAGATTTTCTCCTGTAGCTGCTAACTCACTGACACTGAGGGCTTGGGCTTGTGCCTGGGCTTGGGGTAATTGATTGTTCTCAATCAGATCAAATACGTTTCTGGAAATGCGATCAATCTCATTACCAGCTCGTCTAATTCTGGTTAATTCATCCCTCAAACTGGGATCATCAATCTGCCTCATCAAATTTTCATAATTAGTGGTGAACTGCTCAAAGCCTTCTTGATAGAGAGTTTCGTAGTCTTCTGACTGGGGAAATAAAAGGCTCATTCGCACATTTCGCAACATTTTAGAAATGCCAACAATTATTTGATCAACTCCTTCCATTTGCAGTTGAGTGGTCTCGACTGCGGCGGTGAGTTCGACGACGTTGGTAGCTTTGTAGTAGATTACTGATACTACTCCAAAAGAGAGTAAAATGGGTATAGCATATCCTATCAATATGCGCCATTGTAGTTTGATGGTTTGTCGTTTAGATTCAATCATTAATCAGTGGTGTATAAAACATTAACAGGGAAATAAAAGGCTTTCAGGTTGGTTCATCACAAGCCCATAGTTCAAAAGGTTGCTGTTGGGCTCTGGACTTGGGTAATATATATCATAAACTTGCCTATATAGGGATGTTGGAGATATATAGGCTCTGGAAATATCAGCAAGTTAAAATATTTGAGATTCAGGCTAAATAGATGAACTCAAGGGCTAGGGTCTGGCTTGAGTCCCGGCGATGCTAGTCGAAAATCGTTATTAATACTTGCTGTGGCTGCTTGTCTAGGTTGATCTCGTTCCCAGTGAATTTTTTGGGCGGGAAAGTAGATGGCCTGATATGCTTGAACTGTTTCTTGTTGAGATAAACCCTCTTGCGATCGCACAATAGCTCGTTCTAATGCGGTTTCCCAAGTACATTCAACCCAAAAAGAAAGGTCATAGTATGACTGGAACTCTTGTTTTAACAAAAAGATTCCTTCCAAGACGATTATATCAATATTGTCGAATTTATATCTATGCTTTTGATATTCTGTGGCGGTTTCTTGAGTATAATCAACGTCAATAGACACTGATCGCAGTTGGCGCAGGGGAAAGATTAATTGGCTAAATAACTGGTCGAAGCGAATCGCATATTGATAGAAGTGGGCGGCGGGGTTAGTCTGGCTAAATCTTTGGTGGGGTAGATGAAGCCACCCATCAACATTGATGCTGGCTACCCGCAGATTTCCCTGGCTAAGTATTTTGACAATTTGGGCGGCGATATAGCCTTTTCCAGAAGCATCAATTCCCGAAATGGCGACTAGGATTGCTTGCTGAGGTGACAGCAATTTACGCTGAATGGCGATCGCATCAATAATATCATTAAGATTCATGAGTTAATTTACTGCGATGTTGGTATATAATGGGTTAGCTACTAATTTTTATGGGGCTGTTAATTCGGGATTCTGTCTATCTGGTAAGGGGCGACAATCTTTACAGAGGTGAGTTCAATGGCTGAAATGACGGTAACAGATGCTTTGGCAGAATTAACGCTACTGGGTAAGCGCATAGAATCAGCTAGAACGGCTTTAGAAGGTAATACATTAATCACTGTGGTAGAAGTGGGAAAAACTCCTGTGGGCTACAGAAACCGGGATGAGTATAACACTAAAGCACGGGCGGCGGTGCAAAAAGTGGATGCTTTAATTGCCCGTCGGCGTACAATTAAAAGGGCAGTGGTTTTGTCTAATGCGGTGACCATGGTATCGGTAGCGGGGGAAGAAATGACTGTGGCTGAAGCGATCGAGATGAAAAACTTTATCGCCTATTATGAGTCAGTTCTGAATACGATGCAATCGGCTTATACTTCGGCGCGCAAAGATTTTGACATAGCGCAGGCGCGGGTAAAGGAAAGACTGGATAAATTGGCGATGGAAGTATTAGGCAAAAATGCGGCTTCGGAAAAGTATCAATCCCTGGCTGATAGTTTTTTGGGGCGGGAGGGAGTAGAAATACTTGACCCTACCAATTTGACTTGGGAATGCGATCGCCGCCAAGAGTTTGTGGAGGAGTTTAAATCCACTGTAGACCGGGTGCTTTCTATTAGCAACGCCCGCACTTTGATTAACATTCCTGATTAGCCTATTTATTATCGAGCATCAATAATTAGGTGCTGGTCTCTCGAAAAACTCTAAATTTATGGCTCAGAGATGGATCTTCTTGGCGAAGCATACCATCTCGGTTATCTGGCTTAAAGTTTAGCGGTCAACGATTAATCTTTAATCCTCAACCCTTAAACCTTAGACTGTCAACCCTCAACTGATAAAACTTAAACCTCGATTAAACCCTGGGGTTTGGTTATGGGTTCCATAAAACCTTGAGTTTATCCACCAGGCTGGGAGGTCAGCACCTTTTTATGAGATGATTGATACTGTTTTGTGGTGGTTGGTATGGGTGGATCTGCCATACAGAGGGGGAGAGAAAACCTGAGACTAAAGGCGATCGCCAACTTTTTTAGCCTATTTCTTGACTGGTAGGCGAAAATTGGCTATATTGTCAACACAAGTATCAATTTGATATAATGTTGGAACTATCTGCATTAGGGCTACTACAGCGCGAACCTTTACACGGCTATCGACTGAAGCAGCGCCTAGAGCTGTTTATGGGAAGTTGTATCAGTGTTAACTATGGTGCAATTTATCCCTTGCTGAAACGTTTGGAAGAACGGGGATATATTCAAGTTATCCTAGAAGAGGCAGGGGACGCGGGTTCGAGTCGGAAGGTTTATGGTATTACCGCGGCTGGACGTGAGCGATGGTTATACAAAATGCTAGAACAGCCACAAGAGAGCTGGGTTAAAAGCCGTTCTAGGTTTCTAATTAAGTATTTCTTTTTTAGTGACTTAAATCTACAAAACCGCCTGTTGTTGCTAGAATATCGCCTCAGAGCTTGTGAGGAAAGGATGAAATATCTGAATCATAAAGAGGTTGAATATGTGCCGATTGATTCCTATCAATTAGATATCTGGAAAAGGGCGAATTTTGTGTTGGAATCGGAGGCAAAATGGCTGAGTCAAACCTACGATAATTTGCAGCAGGAAATAGAGGGAGTGGATTCTCTGTCGGAAGATAGATAACAAATTTAAATAGCTGTCAGGTACAATGGCAGTAGACCAGGTAAATTTATCGGGTCGCTAATTTTCGAGAAAATCTTATAATCATACTACAATTTATTATGTCTTATCCATCATCAGAATCATCAAACCCGAATTATCATGAGTCTGTCGTGGCAGTTGAGGGGATACCTGAACAGTCACAAAGAGAAGACCAAAAGCAGATAGAAAGCGATCGCCATTCGCAATCAGAACCTAGTAATAAATCCAATTGGGTATCAGCCACGGTAGGAATATTACTCGCCCTAGGAGTAGGCTTTGCTGGGGGTCAGTGGTGGTACTCTAGTAAAGCGCAAGCGGACACTACCCCAGCGGCGGCGACTAATTCCCCCCAAAGACCGAGGGGAGTTCCGGTGAGAGTCAGCAGCATAGAAACTAGGAACTTTCAGGACGCTGGGGAATTTGTGGGAACGCTACAAGCGCGGGAGTCGGTGGAAGTAAGATCGGAAATAGACGGGAGAATCACCCAAGTATATGTTAGGTCAGGAGAAATAGTAAATCAAGGGCAGGCGATCGCCCGTTTAAGAAGTGATGACCTAGAAGCGCAACTGCGACAAGCCCAAGCCAACCTAGTACGAACCCAAGCCAGAGTATCAGAATTACAAGCCGGAAGTCGCCCGGAAGAAATTGCGGAAGCCCGTGCGAGATTAGGGGAATCTATCGCCCGCCTAAGTGATGCGGAATCGGGTAGTTTACTGGCAGAAATCAATCAAGCGAAAGCCCAAATAGATGCCAATATAGCAGCAGCAGAATTAGCGGAAAAACGGGTAACTAGATTTCAAGAACTCACGGAAGCCGGGGCAATTTCCAGAGATGAATTTGATGCTTTAGTGTCGCAAAAACAAACCGCCCAAGCCAACCTGAGAGCATCCGAAAGACGACTAGAACAATTGCAGCAAAATCGCCAATCAGAAATAGCCCTGAGACAAGCGGGAGTCGAACAATCTGAACAGGCGTTAAGACGATTAGAAAGCGGCACGAGACCCCAAGAAATCGACCAAGCGGAAGCCCAAGTAGCGGAAGCCGCCGCCCGTGTTCGCCAGTTAGAAGTGCAGCTACAAGAGACGACTGTACAAGCACCTTTTACGGGGATAGTTGGTGATGTGACGGCGAGACCGGGAGACTTTGTGAGCCGGGGTGGGACCTTAACCACCCTCACAGAAAACGATCGCCTAGAATTGAGATTATCTATTCCCCTAGAACGCCAAGGGGACCTACGAGAGGGACTAGCAGTAGAAATGCAAGACCCCCAAGGTGAACCTATCGGAACCGGACGCATTAGCTTTATTTCCCCGACGGTAGATCCTAATTCTCAAAGTATCTTAGCCAAAGCGACATTTACTAATCCTGACGGACTCCTCCGTACTGGTCAATTCGTGAGGGCGCGGGTAATTTGGAATGAAAAACCAAACACAGTAGTTGTACCCATGACCGCCGTACAATTTTCGGGAGATGAAAGGTTTGTATTTACCACGGAAGGGGGAGAAAATCCCACCGCCAAAAGACAGGTAATTCGCTTAGGTTTAATTAGGGACCAATATGCGGAAGTGGTGGAAGGTTTACGACCGGGTGAAAAACTGATAGTTTCCGGTATTCAAAGACTGTCAGATGGTGCAGCTATCAATCCTCAAAATTAACTGGGGTCGAGTCCAAGAGTCAATAAATAGTGAGGGTTAATTGTGTTTACCAATTTCTTTATCAAACGTCCTGTTTTTGCTACGGTCTGTTCCCTGGTAATTATCCTAGTCGGTTTTGTGGGATTCACCCGACTACCTGTGCAAGAATTTCCCAGCATTGATCCTCCGATTGTGAGAGTTAGGACGACCTATCCGGGGGCGAATGCGGAAGTAGTAGAAACGGAAGTTACGGAGATTCTGGAGGCGGCTATTAACGGGGTTCAAGGATTAAGAACCATGACCTCCTCTAGTCGAGAAGGGCTAAGTTCTATCAATGTTGAGTTTGAATTGGAACGGGATTTAGAAGTAGCCGTCCAGGATGTTCTCTCCCGTGTGTCTAGGGCGACGGGGCGACTACCTTCTGATGTGAATAACCCGGTAGTTTCTAAGGATGGTAGCGACGACGATCGCATTATGTGGATTGCCATATATGGCGATCGCTTTAGCACATTAGAACTCAGTAATTATGCCGACCAATTCCTGAGAAACTCCCTAGAAACTGTTAACGGGGTCGGTAGTATTTTCATCGGTGGGGAACGTCGCTACGCCATGAGAATTTGGCTAGATGCTAAACGGATGGCTGCCCGCAATGTGACCCCCCTAGATGTAGAAAATGCCCTACAGAGACAAAACGTAGAAATCCCTAGCGGTCGCATCGAAGGTGAGACCATGGAATTTCCCGTCCGCACCCTAGGAAGACTACAAACCCCCCCTGAATACGAAGACCTAATTATCAGACGCAACCCCGACGGTACACAAATACGCATCGGAGATATTGGCTATGCAGAAATCGGCGCAGAAAGCGATCGCACCATTGCCAGATTTAGGGGTCAACCCGCCGTTACCATAGGAGTTAGTAGACTTTCCGACGCGAACCTTTTAGAAGTGGCTACAGGGGTTAAGGAAAGAATGAAAGAACTTTCCCAAAACTTCCCCGAAGGCATGAATTATACCGTAGCAGTAGACTACTCGGAATTTGTGCAAGTTGCCATTGATGAAGTATGGCAAAGTCTCCTGTTAGCCATATCCCTGGTGGTGTTAGTCATCTTCCTATTTCTGAAAAACTGGCGGGCTACCCTAATTCCCACCATCACCATTCCCGTTTCATTAATTGGCGCATTTGGTGCCATGTTTTTTCTGGGATTTTCCATTAATGTATTGACCCTATTTGCCCTAACCCTAGCCACCGGATTAGTGGTAGATGATACCATTGTGGTTTTAGAAAATATCGTCCGCTATATTGACGAGAAGAAAATGCACCCTTTCCAGGCTGCCATTCATGCCATGGGGGAGGTGGTATTTGCTGTAATTGCCACTACTGTGGTGCTAATTGCCGTATTTGTGCCAGTCAGTTTTTCCGGGGGAGCAACCGGACAGATTTTTAATGAATTTGCCATCACCCTAGCCATTTCTGTGGTCTTCTCATCCTTCGTTGCTCTCACCTTAGCGCCCGCTGTTTCGGCGATTATCTTAAAACCATCCCACAGCAGTAAAAACCTGTTGATGAGGCTGCTATCAGCCCCTCTGAATGCCTTTGATTGGCTGCTCGATCGCATCGCGAATATCTATGATGCCAGTTTGCGATTGTTGATCTCATTTAAACCTGTGATTTTGCTGGGATTTGTAGCATCTCTGGGTCTCACAGCTTGGCTATTTGTACAATTGCCTCAAGGGTTTTTGCCAACGGAAGATAGGGGGCGGATTTTTGTGCCGATTAATGCTCCCGAAGGAGCCAGCCTCAACTATACTAATAATGTGGTTAAGCAAGTTGAAGAAATCTTGGCTGATGTCCCGGAAATGCGGGCATTTTTTACCCTAACCGGATTTGGGAGAGGCGCAGCCCAAGCTAACCGAGGCTTTGCTTTTACTAGCCTTGTCCCTTGGTCAGAACGTACAGAACCGGAACAGTCTCAACAGGCGATCGTGCGACGTTTATTTGGCAAGTTTTCGCAAATTACCGATGCCATGGTATTTGCAATTAATCCGAGTTCACTACCAGGAAGTCGCCTCGGTCAACCTGTACAATTTGTGCTTCAGGGAAATGATATTAGCGAGTTGGCACAAGTTTCGGAACAATTGGCTATGGCGGCGAATGAATTACCTCAGTTGGTCAATATGGACACCGATTTAAAGCTGAATAAGCCGGAATTGGTCTTAGAGGTAAATAGATCCCAAGCCGGAAATTTGGGGGTTTCTGTGCAAGAAATAGCCCGGACTTTGCAAATTATGCTGGGTGGTCGGGAAATTACCAATTTTAACCGGGGAAATCAACGTTATGAAGTGATAGTTAGGGGACAGTCGGAATTTCGGGCTAGTCCTGAAGATATTGGGGAAATATCTGTGCGATCGGAGTCGGGTCAAATGGTCCCCCTCAGTAATTTGGTGACTATCCGTGACTCGACTCTACCACCGCAAATTAACCACTTTAACCGCTTCCGGTCGGCGACTTTAGAAGGTAGTGCCGCCCCAGGATATAGTCTCGGTGAAGCCTTAGAAGCACTCCAAGATCTAGCCGATCGCACTATTCCTGAGACCATGAGAACAGACCTAGCTGGAGAGTCCCGCGAGTTTAGTCAAGCTGGAGACGCGACAATTTACATTTTCGGGTTATCCCTAGCCTTTATTTTCCTAACTTTGGCGGCGCAGTTTGAAAGTTTTGTGGATCCGTTTGTGATTTTATTAGCGGTCCCCCTATCCCTATTAGGTGCTTTTGGGGCGCTATGGTTTGCTGAATTGGAGTTAAATATTTATAGCCGCATTGGTTTGATTATGTTAATCGGACTTTCGACTAAAAACTCGATTCTCATTGTGGAATTTGCTAACCAACTGCGAGAAATGGGGCGGTCTATTACTCAGGCGGCGATCGAGGCGGGAAAAGTCCGTTTTCGACCCATTTTGATGACGGCTTTATCGACTATTTTTGGGGTCATGCCTCTGGCTTTTGCCACAGGTGCGGGTGCAGTTAGTCGGGTTTCTATTGGTATGTCCGTCATGGGAGGAATGCTGGTTTCCACTCTACTGAGTTTGTATATTGTGCCAGTGTTTTATATCATTGCTACCACTTTACAGTCCCGTTTAGTGGGTGATAAACACCCCGCCACCCGTCAGGCTTCAGAACCTGTGTATTATGCCCCTGAAAATGCTAATGGTAACGGCTACACTATCATAACTGGCAATGGCAATGGCAATGGCAATGGCAATGGCAAAACTACGGTTAATAAACCTTTAGAAACAGCCCCAAAATCCAGTCATGATAGTTCCCAAAACTGATTAAACGGAAACGTTTTCGACACCATTAATTAAAGCCACCAAGCCGAAAACAATAAATAAACATCCGCTAACGGCTGTAATGGTGCGTTCGGAAATGCGACCCGCAATTATGCGGCCTCCCAAAACGGCGATCGCAGTTGAGATACTATGCCCTAAAATCACCCCTGATATTACTCCCACGGGGTGATAAGTGGCTGCTAAAGCAATGGTAGCAATTTGAGTGCGATCGCCCCACTCCGCGAGGAAAGTTAAAGTAAACGCTTCCAGCAATATCCGCAGCTTCGACTTATTATTAGCTAAATTTGACGCGGCTACTGCCTTCCTAGCCTCCTCTTCTTCCTCACCACAGGACTGAGAGGACGGCATTTTACTTGCTTGGTATAACAATTTAATTCCAAATAAACCAAACAGGGAAATCGTCGCCCAGTGCAGATAAATTTCCGGCAAGAAAGCCACCACTCGACCCATAACCACAGCAATAATTGTCATAGATGCCAAAGCTGCCACCACCCCGGTAAAAACCAGCCTTCTCGGGTATCGCATTGACAAAATAACAGCAATAAAAAAGGTTTTGTCACCTAATTCCGACAAGCTAATCAATAAAAGTCCCGCCGTAAATGCAGTTAACATATTATCAGTGTTTCCTCCCCTTGAATAAATAGGACATAGAGCCGATAATTAGCGCCCCAAGCATTGTATCATAAAAATCCGATTTTCGTCGCAATTTACGGTTAATAAATAGGGCATTTCATAAATTAATCATCTTGGTTTCATCGAGGTTTCACAATTCCGGCAATCCGGTAATATCAACCCATGAAAGAGTAGGTAAGATGATAGTGATTATGAAGAGTCCCACTACCAGAACCGAGAGCGATCGCCCTAGAGTTTGGACAGAATCAGCTTTTAATTATGCCAAATCCGTCCCTAGCAGGAGTAAAATGTAGGACAGGGGATGGTATTTTCCTGATGGCAGGTGGATCAAGAAGCTGTGCCGAGAGGACAAGCCACCCTGTCACCAGTGGAAACAATTATATCTTTTAGGTTTCTTATGTCATTTCAGCCCAGATCTAGCGGCATTTTATTACACCCTACCTCCCTACCAGGTCGATATGGCATCGGGGACATAGGGCCGAATGCTTATCAGTTTGTGGACTTTCTCAGAGACAGTCACCAACAACTGTGGCAAATCCTGCCCCTAGGTCCAACCGGGTTTGGAAATTCTCCTTACCTTTCCTATTCCGCCTTTGCGGGAAATCCTCTGTTAATCAGTCCTGATATGTTAGCCGAGACCGGACTACTGACAGCAAAAGATTTAGACAAAATCCCCACCCTACCCACAGATATGGTGGATTTTGACCGGGTAAGAGAACTGAAAACCCCTCTATTTCTTAAAGCCTTCCAGAATTTTCGGAAACAGGAACCATCAGACCTTCATCGCGAATTTGATGAATTTTGTGGCCAGAAAAGCTACTGGCTAGATGACTACGCCTTTTTTATGGCTCTCAAAGATGCCCAAGACGGGGCGAGTTGGCACACTTGGGATGATGAAATTTCCCGGCGCAAGCCAGAAGCGATGAAAAAATGGCAGGAAAAACTGAGCGAAGAAATCTTTTTCCATAAGTATCTGCAATTTACCTTCAATCGTCAGTGGGCAAATTTGAAGCGCTACGCCAATGAACAGGGAATCCAGATTTTTGGAGATTTGGCGATTTATGTAGCCCATGATAGTGCGGATGTGTGGTCTCATCCCGAAATTTTCTGTTTAGACGGAGAAACGGGAGAGGCGGCGTTAATGGCAGGAGTCCCACCCGATTATTTTAGCGAAAGTGGGCAACTGTGGGGTAATCCGGTTTATAACTGGGATCGCCTTAAACAAAATGGGTTTGATTGGTGGGTGCATCGTATTCAATCAATGTTGGATTATGTAGACCTTATTCGGATTGACCATTTCCGGGGTCTGGAGTCTTTTTGGGCAGTTCCCCAGGGGGAAACTACTGCCATGAATGGTGAGTGGGTAAATGCACCGGGAGAGGATCTATTCCACACCATTGAGGAAAAGTTAGGGCGACTGCCGATTATTGCTGAAGATTTGGGGATTATTACGCCAGAGGTGGAAGCCTTGCGGGATAAATTTGAGTTACCGGGTATGAAGGTGCTGCATTTTGCATTTGATTCAGGACGGGATAACCCCTATTTACCCTATAACTACACTTCCCCTAATTGGGTGGTGTATACGGGAACCCATGATAATGATACGACTGTGGGTTGGTTTAATAATCGATCGCTTAAACAACAGGCTCATGTAACTCGTTATTTAGGTTATCTAGGTGAGGTGCTAAATGATGGCATTCACTGGGATATGATTCGGCTGGCTTTGTCATCAGTGGCTAATCAGGCAATTTTCCCCCTACAAGATGTGTTGGGATTGGGAAGTGAGGCTAAAATGAATAAACCCAGTACCGCTGAGGGTAACTGGGCTTGGCGTTGTGAGCCTGGGTTGCTAACTGATGAAATTGGCGATCGCCTGAAGTTCTGGACAGATACCTATGGACGCGCGCCTAGATAAAAGGTGAACTAGGAACTGGGAATATCGGCGGTTTCATCGCTATTCCCAGCCTTAAATACCGCTTCTTGCACCATTCCCGGTTCTCCCAAGCGTCTGGCTTCGCCGTTGTTGACCTTCACCAATACGCCTCCGGCATTTCCGGCCACTACCACCACTTCAGTTTTAGCTGTCCAGGTTTTTTGAGTGCCACCGGGTAATATTCCCTGAAATTCGGTTTTTCCGTCTATTTCAATCAGTACCCAAGACTCATCCTTAACCACTATTCCCACTTCAACATCCTGAATAATAGGTTGTGGTGCGGGTGCGGGTGTCGGTGCGGGTGCGGGTGTCGGTGCTGATGATTCTGCTACCACTACGGTAGTGGAAGATTGAGACACTAACTGACTCTGTGGGGGGGATGGTGTTGTGGTTACCGGATTTGGCTGTGGCGTGACCACAGTATCCCCACTAGCTGATTCTGTCTGTGTAACTGCTAATTCACCGGATTGGGGAACCAGATAAGACAGCGCATTAACGGCACAAATAATCAGTAGAGTATAAGTTAGATACAGATGAGTTGGCCGTAATTGTGGCAGAGACAGCAATTTAAGCGATCGCGCCAGAGTCTTTTCCCCAGGTTCCGGTAAAAAGAAATTGGCTAACTCCTCTCCATTCAGCCCCAAAGCATCCGCATATTGGCGAATCAGACCCTGAGTATAAATAGGTTCAGGTAGGTTATCTATTTCACCCTCTTCGATGGCTTGGAGTAAATGGGTGCGAATACGGGTATAAGCTGCCACCATACCCAAGGAGAAGGAATTTTTCATCCTGGCATCACGCAACTGTTGACCAATATCTGATAGGCGTTGTGCCTGGTCATGATCAACTCGATTTTGTGGTTGCTTGTGATTTTCGGATCTATTTTGAAAAATTGGGTGAGTAAGAGTTAATTTCATAAGCCATGATCCTCAAGAACAACTGCCAGATTTCCAGACACAGACTCGATTCTTTAGCAAATGCACTTCAGAGTTTTTCAGGGATCTATATTCACCTGAAGCTAATTCAGGTTTCCCAGTCGAGTTGAGATAAATAGGCCCAATTGCTGTCCGATGCAGTTGAACCACTGGATAACCGAGAGCCTCTGCTACTCGCCGAATCTGTCGGTTTCTCCCTTCTCGTAAAACCACTTCTAGCAAAGTCTGAGAGCGGCTCGGTTTCCCGATGGGCCTAACTTGAGCTGGTAATGTGTTTTTACCAGATAGTAGGATACCTTGTCTCCACTGTTCTAAAACAGATTCTGGAGGACAGCCTTGGACTAGAACTTGATAGGTTTTAGCTACATGATAACGGGGATGGGTTAAAAGAAATGTCAGTTCACCATCATTTGTGATGAGTAATGCACCGGTTGAGTCGCTGTCTAAGCGACCTACGGGGTGCAGTCCCTGTCCGACTCGCATTTGACGCGGCAGCAGGTCTAAAACCGCTTTTCGGCCTTGGGGTTCTGCACAGGTGCAAACTACGCCTAGGGGTTTATTTAGCAGTAGGTATAGGGGTTGGGGTTGACTGGAAGGGTGCAGTGCGCGTCCGTCAATTTCAATGCGATCGCATTTGGGATCTGCTTTCTGGCCTAAATAAGCGCGATCGCCATTTACTTTGACCCTTCCTGATAGTATCATCTCCTCGGCATGACGACGAGAGGCGACTCCCCAGTGAGATATGATTTTCTGTAGCCTTTCATTCATAGAGGTTGACGACAGGGCATCCCTTATGGATGTTGGATTACAACGGGGTGATTTGCTGGGTAGAAGGCACTGATTTTCCTTAACTATGGGAGTTATAGGAGTTTCCGTAGTAGTGGATCAATCTGTAGGTGAGACTGACGAGTTAGATTCTTGCATATATCTATGCTGCATATACCAATATTACAACAATTCTTGATTTTTTGATAACAAATTAACAGCGAGATTATGACGGGGACTAAAACTGAGGAAAAGAAACTGATCGCAACGGTTCTATCGGCGGCGCTACAGCTTTGGTTGCGATCGCAAGTGGAGGGGGTAGAATCTTTAAAAATCCACGTCGGAGGTGGTAACCGATCGCTACTAAGGGGATCTATTCCCACCGTGTCCGTCTCAGCCAAGGCTGTGATTTATCAGGGCTTGCATCTTTCCCAAGTGGCTTTGAGTAGTTCCGGTATCCGTATCAATTTACGTCAGGTTCTCCAGGGTAAGCCTTTACAGCTTCTGGAAGCGATCCCGGTTGATTGTGATTTGCAAATTCTCGCCTCGGATCTTAATGCTTCCGTGAGTTCGCCACTTCTAGCCAATGCCATTACCCAACTGCTACAGTCTCACTTACCACTGACTGAGGGAACCCTCGAACATCTGCAATTAAGGCTCAATAGCGATCGCCTGACGTTAAATGCTGATTTAATCACAGATTCCCATGGGGCGATCGCCCTTAGTTTAGATAGCCAATTACAGCGGATCAGTTCCACCCAACTGTTACTACACCAGCCCTATATCAAAGCCGATCCCCTCATTAGTGCCACTGTGCTAGAGTCAATTCCGATTGACTTAGGAACTGATGTAGATATTGAGGATCTGAGTATCAGTAAGGAACAGCTTACCCTACGGGGGAAAATTTGGGTCAATCCCTAGGTTTTGAATAAAGGTAGCACCAAGGTGACAAAGTAATAGACTAGGGGGGCGGTAAAAACATAGCTATCAGCGCGATCGAGAATGCCGCCGTGACCGGGGATGAGTTGACCGGAATCTTTGACTCCAGCATCGCGCTTCATCATTGATTCGGTCAGGTCTCCCAAAAGACTAGCTATGCCAATTATAATACCCAGGGCGAAACCTGTCCAGAGAAACTGCGGCCATTGCAGAAACCAAGCACCAGCGATCGCCACTCCAATGCTACCTAAAATCCCGAATATAGCGCCCTCTACGGTTTTTTTGGGGCTAATATCAGAAAGTCGGGTCCGCCCCAAAAATTTCCCAAAAATGTATGCGCCAATATCCGCCGCCCAAATGCAACCAAAAGCCAGCAGACTGGCGGTCAATCCTTCAGTGAGGGTATAGGATAAATCCCACGATGGCGGAAAGTATCTGAGTTGAGGTAGGTTAGTGGTGACATGGGTTAACAGGGGACTGGAACCATCTAGCCCCACCCGTAGCCTAATCCAATAACTGGGTAAGTATCCACCATAAAACAGACCCAAAATGGAGGCGGCAATATCAGCAATGCTAGAGATTCTGGGTTGAAATAGCAAGTAGAAGCAGATCAGGGTTCCGGCTAGAGCGAAGATAGCATCTACTAGGTTGGGGGCGATCGCCGCCGTAACTAATAGGGCTTGACTGACAACTAGGGTAGTTTTCCCGGCTGGTTCGATGCCTTTAGCCCGCACCAGTTGAAAGTATTCTAACTGACCTAGGTACACAATCACCCCAAAGCCGAGGGTAAAGTACCATCCCCCTAGGGTTAGCATGAGCAAGGCGAGGGCGATCGCCACAATTCCACTGATGACACGAGACCAAGACATGGTTGATTAACAAGTGAACTGAATAGCAAATTGGCAAAAGATGACAGAGAAGTTACCCTGACCGCCTAGGGTAGAATAAGGGGTAATTTCCGCATTAACTGATTTTCTCACCACTAAGGATAAACATAGGATCAATTGCTACTAAACTTTGCGATCGCCCTCGACTCTCCAGGCGGTTAATGGAAGATTGGACTACCTCCACATTCCGCACCTGTAATTGAGCAAACCCTTCCGAAATTAGGTACAAGGTCTCTAAATTTGACGCAGTGGCTACAAGACGGCCTTGGGGCTGTAAATATTGCCACACCGTAACTAGAATATCTTTGATGGCTTTTCCTCCCTCTAAACAGACGCGGTGGGGAAGGTTCTTGAGTCCATGCAAACAGTCGGGGGCGTTTCCTTCAATGACATCTACATTGGTGACACCGAAGCGATCGCAATTAGTGCGGATCAGATTAGCCACTTCCCCATCTCTTTCCACGGCAATAATTCTACCCTGGGGACATAATAAACCAGTTTCTACCGCAATGGTTCCAGTTCCCGCCCCAATATCCCACACTATACAATCTGGCTGTAGCCGTAGATAGGAAATCAACAGCAATCTTACCTCCCGTTTACTCATGGGAATTCCTGGTAAACGTTCAAATAGGTCATCGGGAATGCCTGGGGTAATATAAGGCCAAAGTGGGGAAGACATAAAATAATTGGTGACTTGTGCTGCTAGGGGACTTGAAATAGAAAGCCAGGGCGGGAGTTTCAATGATCAATTACCCGCAGGGTTGCTAAGGTATTATCGCTACATCCGGTAATTTCTCCCCCCAAGGCTTGTACCTGTTGCAAAAATGCGATCGCTTTTTTAGATATAGCTTCCCCCGGCCACAAAATTGGCACACCTGGGGGATAGGGACAAACACACTCAGCGCTAATTTTACCCGGACAGTCTGGAGTTGGTAGTGAGATGGTTTTGGCAAAAAAGGCATCTCGGACAGACATCGCCGAAACCTCAGCTATGGGGGTAGCAAAGGCTGATATAGTATCGATCATCTGCCAGTCCTGCTGGTTTAGTGTGGGGGAATTTTCTAGTTCTCCAGATACAGCCTGCTGGCTGAGAAATGCGAATCCCTTAATCATCTGATCGATATCCCCTTGGCTGTTGGCGGGACTGATGATCATCGTCAAGTGTTCGAGATCTGGTAACTCAGCAGTTACCCGAAACTGTTGATGCAGAATTGTGTCTGCTTCATAACCACTTAACCCGCAGTCGCTGACCTTAACCGTTAACCGGGTTGGGTCTAAAGCAACACACCCAGCAGTTACCGGGGGATGATAGACCCGTAAACCGGGTAAGTTTTCTAATTGAGTTTTTGCCCTCTGTGCTAATTCTAGCGCTTCTGTGAGCCTTTTTTGACCCTGATTGACCATTTGATGGCGGGCTGCATCCAGAGAAGCTAACAGCAGATAACTGGGGCTGGTGGTTTGTAGCATTTGTAGGGCGTTATCCAGACGGGTGAGGTTGATGCGATCGCCTTTAATCTGTACCATTGAGGCTTGATTCATTGCCCCTAGCACTTTATGGGTAGATTGTACCGTTAAATCAGCCCCGCATTGTAGGGCGCTTGGGGGTAGTTGCTGATGAAAGTGAAAATGTCCGCCATGGGCTTCGTCTACCAGTAGGGGGATGTTATAGTTATGAACTATGGTGGCTATGGCTGCTAAATTACCACAGATGCCGTGATAGGTGGGATATACTACCATCACGGCTTTGATGTCTGGGTGTTCATCTAGGGCTTGGGCGATCGCTTTTGGGGTCAGACTCAGCGGTAAATGCCAATCCTGGTCATATTCAGGATTAATAAAAATAGCCCGCGCCCCCGATATCACTAATCCTGAGATTACCGATTTATGAATGTTTCGCGGTAGGAGAATTTTGTCTTCTGGGTCACAGGTCGCTAAAATTGACGCGATAATCCCCACCGTTGAACCATTGACCAAAAATCTGCACAGGTCGCCCCCAAACGCTGCCGCTGCTAATTCCTGAGCCTGTTTAATCACTCCCTCCGGTGCGAATAGATTATCTAATTCTGGCAATTCTGGCAAGTCCGCCCTAAATACTTGCGACCCGAAAACCGCGGCCAAAGATTCGGGAATTCCCTGTCCCCGCCGATGTCCTGGGGTATAAAAAGCCGCACCCGGTGTTTCCGCCGCTTGTTTAAGGGCTGTTAATAGGGGAGTTTGATTTTGATCCATAATTGATCCACATCCACACAGGTCGCAGATTCCGGCTGATCTATTATTTAGATTTTGACTGTTTACTGGTATTATAACATATATCCAACCACTATAAAAATTTTATAGAACTGTATGCTTACCGCCGGAATTGTAGGATTACCTAATGTCGGAAAATCTACTCTTTTTAATGCCCTAGTTGCTAATGCTAAAGCCCAGGCTGCTAATTTTCCCTTTTGTACCATTGAACCTAATGTCGGGGTCGTCGCGGTTCCTGATGAACGTTTACAGGTATTAGCTAAAATTTCTAATTCCGAACAAATTGTCCCTACCAGAATTGAATTTGTTGATATCGCTGGACTCGTGCAAGGTGCTAGTCAAGGGGAGGGATTGGGTAATCAGTTTCTCTCCCATATTCGGGAGGTAGATGCGATCGTTCAGGTCGTCCGCTGCTTTGAAAATGATGATATTATTCATGTGTCCGGTTCCGTCGATCCGGTGCGGGATATTGAAATTATTAATCTGGAATTGGCTTATCGTGATTTGTCTCAGGTAGAACGTCGCATAGAACGCACCCGCAAACAAGCCCGCACTAGCAAAGAAGCCCAGTTAGAATTGGGTGCTTTAGAGAAAATTTCCGCCGTCTTAAACGATGGAAAATCTGCCCGTTTGGTCGATTTATCTGAAGAAGAAGCCGAGGCGATTAAGGGCTTGGGTTTATTGACCAGAAAGCCGATTATTTATGCTGCTAATGTGTCCGAAGATGATTTGGCTACCGGTAACGAATGGGTCGAAAAAGTGAGAGCGATCGCTTCCCAAGAAAATGCCCAAGTTGTGATTATATCCGCTCAAGTAGAATCAGAACTTGTAGAACTTTCCGACTCCGAAAAGCAGGACTTTTTGGAATCACTGGGAGTGCAAGAAGGCGGTTTAAAATCCCTAATTGCGGCTACCTATAAACTCTTAGGACTGAGAACATTTTTGACCACCGGACCCAAAGAAACTCGCGCCTGGACTATCCACGAGGGAATGTCCGCACCCCAAGCCGCCGGAGTTATTCACTCTGATTTTGAAAGGGGTTTTATCCGCGCCGAAACCGTAGCTTATCAAGACTTAGTTACTCATGGGTCTATGAATGCGGCTAAGGATAAAGGCTTAGTCCGCAGTGAAGGTAAGGAATATATCGTCCAAGAGGGGGATGTCATGTTGTTCCGATTTAATGTTTAATAGAGTTGGCGGGAGATTTCTTTCAGGGGTGAGGTAGAATTACTCAACTCAAGGCTGGCGGGTCATGGCTGATTAATTAGTAACACATCTCATCAAGAAATCCTCCGACCATACAACTTAATACTGAGGTCTAAATGATGGGTCTAATGAATTTAATCATTGCTTGGTTGGTGACTGCGGTCAGCTTATTTTTAATTGCTAAACTCAGCAAATTTACCGGGGTAGAAATTGAAGACTTTAAAAAAGCCTTAACATCCTCCGCTGTTTTCGGGTTATTAAATCTCTTAGTCCGACTTGCTGTCCCTCTGACCGTGGTTTTTTCGAGTTTCATTATCACCTTATTGTTGAATATGGCGATTTTTGGACTAGCGGCTTGGCTAGTGAGAGGTTTCTATCTCCGTCGGGGTATTTGGAGTGCTTTAATTGGCGCTTTGGCTTTGAGTTTCATTAACTCGATTTTATACGAAGTTCTCGAGAATGTTGGGATTTAAAGAGAGAGGTCAACTGAAAAGTTAGTGGCTATATGGGAATGGCTTACTCCCTTATAGCCATTAATTAGGATGGTTAGTGAGGCGATTTCGGTTGAGTTTTGAGAATCGCACTTTTCAAGAGTTCTTTATTAATTGTTGTGGGTGTAGCCGCCGCAGAATTAGCGCCAGGACGCGCCGTAGCCGCTGGGAAATGGGAAGTTTCCGTAAAATTCCAATGATTGAGAATGTCCAATTGTGCATCAACAATGGGATCATATTTTTCGTACCAACTAGCGATCGCCGTTGATAAAGTTTCGATATCATCTGGTAAAGGTTCAATTAAAGTCAGCAGTTCTTGACATTTAGCATCAGTGAACAATTTAGGCTGAGTTGTCAGGAGTTTAATAAACGCTTCTAGGTTTTGCTTATAGAAAGACATAGCAGTTAGTTAAGATTTTCTGAAATTTAGGATAATACTTATCCTACTAATATACCATAAAAATAGCCATCCTACAAGTCATCAATAATTGTATTATGTTAGCGAGAGTTTGGAGTGCGTCCGTAGTTGGTATTGATGCGGTAAAAGTCGGAGTTGAGGTAGATCTTTCGGGAGGACTCCCCAAAATCATTGTTTTAGGTTTACCTGATACAGCGGTTCAGGAGTCGCGGGAAAGGGTGAAAGCCACCCTCAAAAATGCTGGTTATAGTTTCCCCATGGGAAATATAGTAATTAACCTAACTCCCGCCGATTTGCGGAAGGAAGGGCCTTGTTTTGACCTCCCGATAAGTATTGGTATTTTAGCAGCTTCCGAACAGATAAAAGCCGATTTATTGGGAGATTTTCTGTTTTTAGGGGAAGTATCCTTAGATGGAAGTTTGCGTCCGGTAGCGGGGGTATTACCTATCGCAGCCGAAGCGCAAAATATGGGAATTACTGGCTTAGTAGTTCCCGAAGACAACGCTAGGGAGGCGGCGGTAGTTCAGGGGGTTTCGGTGTATGGTTTTAAGTCGATTTTCGAGGTAGTAGATTTTCTGAATAATCCCGACAATCATCAGCCCATCAGGTTAGATAGTTCGCGGATTTTAGCTACCCCAAAATCCACTAATTTAGACCTAAAAGATGTTAAAGGACAATCCCACGCCCGCCGCGCCTTGGAAATTGCTGCCACCGGGGGTCATAACCTCATTTTTGTAGGTCCGCCAGGTAGTGGTAAAACCATGTTAGCGAGACGTTTACCAGGTATTTTACCGCCGTTAAACTTTGAAGAAGCCCTAGAAGTTACCCGCATTCATTCGGTAGCGGGACTGTTAAAAAATCGGGGAACTTTAGTGAGCGATCGCCCCTTTCGTAGCCCCCACCATTCCGCCTCTGGACCCTCTTTGGTAGGTGGTGGAAGTTATCCCAAACCGGGGGAGATTTCTTTAGCCCATCGCGGCATTTTGTTCCTCGATGAATTAACCGAATTTCGCCGGAATGTTTTGGAGTTTTTAAGACAACCCCTAGAGGATGGATTTGTCACCGTCACCCGCACCCGTTTATCAGTCGTTTTCCCCTCCCAATTCACGTTAATTGCGAGTACAAATCCCTGTCCTTGTGGATATTATGGCGACCCCATACAAGCCTGTACCTGTTCTCCTCGTCAACGGGAACAATATTGGGCAAAACTATCAGGTCCTCTGATGGATAGGATTGATTTGCAAGTAGCAGTTAACCGACTCAAGCCGGAAGAAATTACCCGCCATTCCAACGCGGAATCATCAGAAACTGTACTAGAAAGAGTCCAAAAAGGACGGGAAAGGGCTTATCATCGATTCCAAGATGAACCCCATTTACAGTGTAATGCAGAGATGCAGAGTCGCCAAATTCAGCGGTGGTGTCAACTAGACCAGGGGAGTTGTCAACTTCTCGAAGCAGCTATCCGCCGTCTAGGACTGTCGGCGCGGGGAAGCGATCGCGTTTTGAAAGTAGCCAGGACGATCGCCGACCTAGCGGGAGAGGACAACATCAAACCTAACCATATTGGCGAGGCTATTCAATATCGCACATTAGATAGAATGCAGTAGAATAGATAATAGATCTCCACTGTGGTATCAACCTATGAGTATTAAGAAAAAACCGAAAATTCCTAAATCCAGAAAAATCGCTAATTTACTCTTAATTCTAGCCGGGTTGATTTTAATTGGCAATTGGTTAGTGCCGCAAATTACTCGACCCAGAATTCCCAAAGTTCCCTATAGTTTGTTTATCCAACAAATTGAAAGGGGGGAGGTTAAAGCGGTGTTGCTGGGAGATAATGAAATTCGCTATCAACTGCGATCGGAAGGAGACGAACCCCCCCGAATTTTAGCGACTACTCCAGTTTTTGACCCGGAACTTCCCAGACGTTTACAAGCCCTAGGAATAGATTTTGGTGCGCCGCCACCTCCCCAAAATGCCTGGTTTAATGTCTTGTTAAATTGGGTGGTTCCGCCATTGATTTTAGTGGCGGCTTTTCAATTTTTTATGAAACGAGACCCCCAAGGTGCTTTATCAATTAGCAAAAGTAAAGCGAAGGTATATGTGGAGGGAGAGTCGGAAAAAATTACCTTTAATGATATTGCGGGAGTTGAGGAAGCAAAAGCTGAACTAGCGGAGGTGGTAGACTTCCTCAAAAATCCCCAAAGATTTATCGAAATTGGCGCGAGAATTCCCAAGGGTTTACTATTAGTAGGGCCGCCAGGGACAGGTAAAACTCTGATGGCGAAAGCAGTGGCTGGAGAGGCGGGAGTCCCGTTTTTTAGCATTTCGGCTTCGGAATTTGTGGAGTTATTTGTAGGGACTGGGGCGGCGCGAGTTAGGGATTTATTTGAACAGGCAAAAACGAAGGCACCTTGTATTATTTTTATTGACGAATTAGATGCGATCGGCAAATCCAGAAGCGGCGGGGGTGGCGGTTTTCAAAGTGGTAGCAGTGATGAAAGAGAACAAACCCTTAACCAATTATTGACGGAAATGGATGGGTTTGCAGCGGGGGCGGAAACGGTGATTGTGTTAGCTGCTACTAACCGCCCAGAGGCTTTAGATGTGGCTTTATTACGTCCGGGAAGGTTTGACCGTCAAGTGTTGGTTGATCGTCCTGACTTGGCAGGTAGAAAAGCGATTTTAGATATCTACGCGAAACGGGTTAAATTAGCCTCTGATGTGGATATGCAAGCGATCGCTACTCGTACTCCTGGTTTTGGGGGTGCAGACCTGGCGAATTTAGTTAATGAGGCGGCTTTGTTGGCGGCGAGAAGGCATCGGAAACTGGTCGGACAACAAGAGTTTTATGAAGCCATAGAAAGGGTGGTTGCTGGGCTGGAAAAACGCAGCCGGGTTTTGAGTGAGAAAGAAAAGAAAATTGTCGCTTATCACGAAGTCGGACACGCTATAGTTGGGGCGTTAATGCCGGGGGGTGGAAAGGTGGCTAAAATTTCGATTGTTCCCCGTGGTTTAAGTGCTTTAGGCTATACATTAAAAATGCCGACTGAGGATAGATTTTTAATGGATGAAACTGAATTTCGCGAACAAATTGCCACTTTATTAGGGGGGAGGGCTGCGGAAAAAATTGTTTTTGAACGGGTGACTAATGGGGCTTCTGATGACCTGCGCCGCGCTACTAATTTGGCGGAAAAAATGGTGACTACTTACGGTATGAGTCAAGTCCTAGGCCCTTTGGCTTATGAGGAAGGGGGAAAACCTAACTTTTTGGGAATGGGTGATGGTAATAGACGACGTTCTATTAGTGAAAAAACAGCGGAGGCTATTGATGCAGAAGTTCGGGAAATTGTGGAAAATGCTTATCAACAAGCCTTGGATATTCTGGAATTTAACCGAGATTTATTAGATACGATATCCCTGAAAGTTTTGGAAACTGAGGTTATCGAAGGGGAGGAATTACAAGGGCTTTTAGATGTTGTGAAAAATCCCGCCATTGACAGTTAGACGGTCAGCCTAGTTAACCATTCTCAGGGGTGCATGAAAGCGATCGCCTACATAATTAAGTTGTTGCTGTAGTTTGGTGTTATCATCTTTATAGCGGGTTATGGGCGGCTGAAATTGCCAGGACTCTGATTCTTCGGCGAGGGCTTCTGCTAACTGCCAACGATGAAAAAATGTCCGCCCAGATAACCGCCCAATGGCACGAATTTGGTCGGAATTGAGATAGCTTGTATTCAGGTTTTTAATTTGGAAAGGGTCGATATATATTAGGTGAATTTGGGCGAGGGAAAGCAGTTGTTTTTCCTGTTCTTTATCTAGGGTCATGCGCGCCCTAACTTCATCTCGAAAATTGACCCCGCCGCTAATAGTGCGATCGCTGATATCTTGTAGGGGTTCGGTAGGTATTCCCACCTGTTCCAATTTGTTTAAAACTGTTTGGGATAGCTGATATTCCACACTTTGATAGACAGGTTGATTAAAGACATTTTGTAAAATAAATAGCATAACTAGACTAATAATGGCTGCTATAATAGGGGTGGAAACCCAGCCGGAAGCAATACCCAATAAAACACGCCAGCGAATTTGGCGGGCGCTTTTAATACCCTTCAAAAGTCCAATGCCAATAACCCCCCCAACGACGGCTTGAGAACTAGAAACGGGAATGAGGGGAATAGTCGGTAAGCCGGCATTAGCTAACAGGCTTTCTAACCCGGTGGAAGAAAATATATATAATACTAAAGAATGGGCGACAACGACGACAAACGCGGCGACGGGAGAGAGAGGCATTAAGCTATTACCAACGGTCATCATTACCCGTTTTGAGTAAGTGTAAACACCAATAGCGATCGCAATTCCCCCCATTAAGAACAGTTGTTGAACTGAGGAAATACTCACGGACCCAATATTAAAGTTAGTGAAGGGTGAAGAAGACACAAACACCCCCATAACATTACCAATATTATTAGCGCCGAGGGCTAATGAACCGAAAGCGCCTGCTAAAATTAACCCAGCGCGGGTATAAAGATCTAACCGCAGCAAATGCAGTCTCAGACGGTCGAGAATAGCTATGACCACCAAATAAAGCCCGGCGGCGAAAATAGCGCCCAAGATGGGGCAAGCAACCCAGGTTCCGAGAATTTTTATGAGGGTATCGGTATCTGTTATGGAACCACTAAATTGATTCCAGCCAATAATAGCACCGACAACGGCTTGGGTGGTGGAAACAGGTAAACCAATTTTGGTCATCCAGAAGACGGTTAAAGCAGCAGCAAAAGCAGCAGTAAAAGCACCAGCAATGGTATTAACAGCGCCTAATTCTCCGAGTCCAGCAGCGGCACCAGCCCCCCCCACTACTGCGCCGATAATTACGAATATACTACAGATAAAGGCTGCTGTACTAAACTTTACCATGCGACTACCAACGGCAGTCCCGAAGACATTGGCGGCATCATTTGCGCCCAAAGACCAGCCTAGAAATAAGCCACTGGATAGAAAAATTAAAATTGCGATCGCGTCCATGTTTACCTGATTTATGACTGGCTTACCAGAGAAAATTTAACTAAATTTTCCCGCAAATAGGAGATAATTAAGCAGTTTTAGAGGACTCGCTTAATCGCATAAATTGATAACTCATCCCCAGCATCTTCAGCAGCATCAGCGAGACGGTCAATCAAATCAACTCCGTCGCGTAACTGCATTTTACGTTCCAAAGGCAGTTGAGAATTAAAGATATTTGTTTTGAGTCTAATAGCAATGCGATCGCTTTCTGTTTCATAGACTCGGACGCGATAAAGATGATCGCGAACCGCATCAGGATGACGGAAAAAAGCCCGCGCCGCAATGACAACAGTTTCCACACTTTTAACCACCATTCCCGTCAATTCTTTAAAGTCTTGATCATAGTCTTCTGGAATATCTGGATGTTCAATAATAATGCTTTGATAACTGTCGCCAAACAAATCAATTAAATAGTATAAATCCTCCAACAAACTTAAAACATCACCCCGGGAGTCAGGAATCAACATTTCCGTATATAGTTGGGATTCAATCGCCCGCCTAAGTTCATTGCATCGCCTCTTTAAATCCCGCAATTGCTGCATTTTATTCTCACAGCTTGCCGTCACATATTGAGAATCTAAATAAGCGGAAATTCCCATCTCAAAATATAGACATCCTTCAGATATCTTATCCAGAAACTCATCTATTTGACCTTCGATAAATTTAGTTTTACCAAACAAAGGCGGAATGTCTTTTTTCATAATATTTCTACCCATAAAACGCCAAGATTAACCGCCCCCAATAATCTCACTAGGGGCGGGCGATACCAATTTCAACTTTCACCAGTAACAATCCCTGATTTTATCATTAATTGACCAGAGATAAAGAAACCCGGTTTTTGTGAGATTTTATTTATATTCACCAAGTTGAGTCGCTTGGGTGGAGTCACCAAACCTAACACCACTATCTGTGAGTTAATGTTGGGTTTCACCCAACCTACAAAATAGATTCGTGTTGGGTTTCGCCCAACCCAACAAATAAATTCGTGTTGGGTTTCACCCAACCTACCTTCTGGGTTTCACACAACCCAACAAATAAATTCGTGTTGGGTTTCACACAACCTACTTTCTGGGTTTCACCCAACCCAACAAATAAATTTGTGTTGGGTTTCACCCAACCTACCTTCTGGGTTTCACACAACCCAACAAATAAATTTGTGTTGGGTTTCACCCAACCTACCTTCTGGGTTTCACACAACCCAACAAATAAATTTGTGTTGGGTTTCACACAACCTACCTTCTGGGTTTCACACAACCCAACAAATAAATTCGTGTTGGGTTTCACCCAACCTACCTTCTGGGTTTCACACAACCCAACAAATAAATTTGTGTTGGGTTTCACCCAACCTACCTTCTGGGTTTCACACAACCCAACAAATAAATTTGTGTTGGGTTTCACACAACCTACCTTCTGGGTTTCACACAACCCAACAAATAAATTCGTGTTGGGTTTCACACAACCTACCTTCTGGGTTTCACACAACCTACAAAATGGATTTATGTTGGGTTTCACCCAACCTACCTTCTGGGTTTCACCCAACCCAACAAATAAATTCGTGTTGGGTTTCACACAACCTACTTTCTGGGTTTCACACAACCTACAAAATGGATTTATGTTGGGTTTCACACAACCTACCCGGCTGGGATTCAGAAAACGCAAGGCTTCTCCGAGAGTGACAGAAGATAAATACAATGTGAATACCGTTGGCAGCGATTTGTGTTAGACTCCTCAGACTCTCCTATTGACCCAGCTTACCAGAGGCGATCGCAGTTCAAGATCAACCCCGGCAAAACCCCCTCACCCGACAACTCTGGCGGCGAGTTAACCACCTCCACCGGTTGCTGAGGGCGATAAATGTGGACTATCCGAGAACTGGGGTCAATCAACCATCCTAAACGAGTGCCATTCTCCACATATTCTTGCATTTTCTCCTGCAACTGAGTCAACGAATCGCTGGGAGAACGCAATTCCACCACAAAATCGGGACACAGGGGCAAAAATCCCTGTTTCTCTTCAGCCGTCAACCCCTCCCAGCGTTCCAGGGGAATCCAAGCTGCATCGGGGGAACGGTTGGCTCCATTGGGGAGTTTGAACCCTGTTGAGGAGTCAAAGGCGATTCCCCCTTGCGTCTGACGATTCCACAATCCCAATTCTAAACAGAGTTCAAAATTACGGTGTCCGGTTTCACCACCAGTAGGGGGCATAATAATCAGGGTTCCGTTAGCGTTGCGTTCAAATTGTAAGTCGCGGTTATCCTGACAAAGTTGGAAAAACTGCTCGTCGTCAAGATGGAGTGCGTCCGTATTTATAGTTAAGCTGTTCATTAAGGGAAAAGTATATGTGAGGGTCAAGGTATACGTGGATAAACAAAGTTGATACCCGGGTGAATGATACACGCTATATTGTAGGCAAGATTGTTAATCTAATTATAAATAGTGGTCTTAAACACCACCTAAAACCATTGAATAACACAGGAATAAAAGAATCAGCCAGCCCTGCCAATGTCCAAAAAAACCACATCCCATTAGCTATAACACTTTGAGAGATTAGGATTCCCAACGAGACACACAAACCCATAATTAAGCCCCCCAATACTGTAAAAACAAGCCCAGCTAATACATATTGTCCCTCGGTAACATCTAACCAAAGAAGTATCGCCACCCCCAGCAATAGCCCTATGACTGCTCCCCATAGCGAAGCAGCTTTAAGATCCATTGTTTTACCGTTTATAAATTTTGATCTAGTTTCAGGTTCTAATATAGCATAAATTGCACTTCAATATCAACCTCGGCAAAACCCCTTCACCTGAAAACTTTGACGACGAGTTAACCACGTCCACCGGTTGCTGAGGGCGATCAATTTGGACTGTCGGAGAACTTCGGTCAATCAACCATCCTAAACGAGTGACATTCTCTACAGATTCTTGCATTTTCTCCTGTAACTGAGTCAACCAATCGCTGGGAGACCACAATTCCACGACAAAATCGGGACACAGGGGCAAAAATCCCTGTTTCTCTTCAGCCGTCAACCCCTCCCAGCCTTCCTGGGGAATCCCAGTTGAGTAGCTTGGATTCATGTTGGGTTTCACTCAACCTAACAAATAAATTCGTGTTGGGTTTCACCCAACCTACCTTCTGGGTTTCACTCAACCTAACAAATAAATTCGTGTTGGGTTTCACCCAACCTACCTTCTGGGTTTCACTCAACCCAACAAATAAATTCGTGTTGGGTTTCACCCAACCTACCTTCTGGGTTTCACTCAACCTAACAAATAAATTCGTGTTGGGTTTCACCCAACCTACCTTCTGGGTTTCACTCAACCTAACAAATAAATTCGTGTTGGGTTTCACCCAACCTACCTTCTGGGTTTCACTCAACCCAACAAATAAATTCGTGTTGGGTTTCACCCAACCTACCTTCTGGGTTTCACTCAACCCAACAAATAAATTCGTGTTGGGTTTCACCCAACCTACCTTCTGGGTTTCACTCAACCCAACAAATAAATTCGTGTTGGGTTTCACCCAACCTACCTTCTGGGTTTCACTCAACCTAACAAATAAATTCGTGTTGGGTTTCACCCAACCTACCTTCTGGGTTTCACTCAACCTAACAAATAAATTCGTGTTGGGTTTCACCCAACCTACCTTCTGGGTTTCACTCAACCTAACAAATAAATTCTATCTCTGATTAATCTTGGATGGGGAAGCGCGCCCCCGTATCATTTGGATGAATGTCGTAGAATAGAGAGCAAATCCATATTTGGGATCGCCTAACGACTAGTCCCACCAAAAGCTGCCTCTTGGTGGATATTATCGGTTTCCACATCGTCAACTGTGCGAGCATCTTATTCATCAAACTTCAAAGCTATTATGAATCAAAAATTAGTCCAGTCTTTGGTGCAAATTATTCTGTCGCTCTCCGATGAAGATCGGCAATATCTGGAACGTGAAATCCAGAAATATTCTCTGGCTAAACAACTTGAAAATTTAGAAGATAAGCTAAAAATATTTGAAGCTAAATATCAGATGTCATCCCAGGAATTTTATCGACAATTCCAGGCTGGTAAACTTGCGGATTCAAGCGATTTTTTTGAGTGGAATACATATTATGAAATGCTGAATTTAAGCCAGGTTAAGATTTCTGATAAATCATGAAATTAGACCAATATATTGCCGCTATTAACGAGAAGCTGGCTGGTAGCCCAATCATTAGTGCAATCGAGATTAGTGATGAGAGAATTTTAGGCGATCGCCGATACTTTCGGGCTCGTTTGACCCTGATTAACAGCGACTTCTTAGAAATTGCTGAATCATTCACCATTCAATATAACCAAATTTTTACCTTAGATTATCGTTTCAATGGATCGATTCATCTAAACAACTGCTGAGAAAACGCTGGGATAGTGTTAAGCATTTTCCAGGTTTACCCAATTTTCCCCATCATGTTCATATCGGCTCAGAAATTAACGTCGAGCCAGGGCAATCTCGAAATATCTTAGAATTTATATATTTTATGGAATCTGAGTTAAGATAAACTATTAATCTTTATGTAAGATAATCTAAATAATTCTTTGTTCAGAAAAGCCAATCGCCATTTGTCAATCCTCTGGGAACTCTTCCAGGGCATCAAACATCACCTGCCAGGGGTTTTCTTTGGGCAGCAGGACAACCGCATTGCCCAATCGTTTAATCACCACTTCATCCCCAGAAAAACGATAACTCTTAGGCAAGAGTACCGCCTGACTATTCCCACTCATAAACAGCTTTGCCGTGTCCATTGGTCACTCCGTATATACAGAAGGGGGGGAGATACTATTATTTATTATAGCAAATATTATGCTCGTCAAGCAATTCTGTATGGCAATCTATAAAATTAATTCAGATTTCCTAGTCCAGGCGATCGCACCCCCGAAAAAAAACCGGGTTTCTGCGATAATTTTGGTTTTATGTTAATATTTATTAAAGAACCTCGGTTTCTCAGATCGGGCGATTAGAATAGAATCATCGTAAATACAGACCTAGGCTAACGACACTTATGCCCGAAATCGTCGAAATTCCCATTGAACTGACTCGCTTTCAACTGCCCCCAGCCGTTCAAAATCGATTGCAATTTCTCTTAGATCGTCAGGATGAAGGCTATCCTTTGTCTCAAGCAGAAAGACAGGAAGCCGAGGGACTGGTGGAACTGGTGGAATTTTTATCTTTGTTACAGTTACGTTCAACGCGAGTGAGTCAATAATTATCAATGACCAAAATTCCAGCTACTCTCCGTCGCTTGGTGATTCAGCGAGCCAATAATCGTTGTGAATATTGCGGGATTTCTCAGGTGGGTCAAGTCGCTACATTTCACATCGACCATATTATTCCCGTTGTGGCTGGGGGCGAAACTACGGCAGACAATTTAGATCTTGCTTGTGTTTCCTGTTCGCTTCGCAAGGGAGCGCGTCAGGAAATTGAGGATCCTGAAACAGGCGAGGTTGTCTGTATTTTTAATCCTCGCCAACAAAGATGGAATACTCATTTTGCTGGGAATGGCGTGGAGGCGATCGTCGGGTTAACGGCAACGGGTAGAGCAACGGTGAAAGTTCTTAATTTGAATCGGTCAACGATGTTGGCAATTCGGGCATAAGAAGAATTACTGGGGCGACATCCACCCCCGGAAGATATCAATTAAGTAGAGGTCGAGCGATCGCTTTCTCTGATTCCAAGAACATTGTGTGCATTTTTTGATGATGGCTATGGCTGGAGAGCGAAGCGATCGCACCCCCGAAAAGAAACTGGGTTTCTACAACAGCGCATTTCTGCCAAGATTTATTAAAGAAACCCGGTTTCTCCATAAATAGCCTAAGGGGTAGTGTTAGGGGCGACGAGAATTTAATTACCTAATAATTAGCCTAAAAATCCGCCCCGTAACGCACCATCATCAACCAGACAAAAATCATCTAATTGTATAGATACAAATATCCGTATCAAGCAAAATTTTCATACAATTTGCTCTCGTTCCATCGGTAGGGAGCGATCGCGCTCAATTGGCAAATCCTCTGGAAACTCCTGAAGGGCATCAAACATCTATTTATAGCAAATATTCTGCTACTCAAGCAATGCCGAAATGAATTATGTTATAATTATGGCATTAACTCAACTAAATGGCTTCCGAAAATTTATGATCATTCGAGCTAAAGGAATTAAGCGCGGTCAAACTATTATTTTGAATGAATCGCTTTCTCTACCGGATCAAGAAGTGGAAATCATGGTCATACCTATCTCCGATCCTGGGAGTGAACCCTTGACCAAAAATACATTAGCTGACTTTGTGGGAAAGCTGCAAAATTCACCCAATTTTCAAGACGATCCGGTTGTAATTCAGCGTCAGATGCGTGATGAGTGGGATTGATTTGTTGTAGATTAATATTAGATACTAATGTGGCGATCGCCATTCTCAAAGCCTATTCATCAGCGATCGCATTGCTGGCAACCGAGCAGCTAGAATTTGAGAACTGTGCCATCAGTCAAATTACGCGAATGGAGTTACTCAGTTATCCTAACTTAGAGGCAGAAGAGGAGCAGACGATTCAAAACTTGTTGGCAAATTTATTAGTCTTGAAATTAGATGAAAAAATTGAACAAGAGGCGATCGCCTTTCGACGCAACCATAATGTGAAGTTGCCGGATGCGATTATTGCAGCAACGGCGAAGGTTTATGGGTTACGCTTGCTAACGTTGGATCGGCAATTACAGGCTAAATTTAGCACTGACTTACCTTAATGGGTGGGCTATGGTCAGGAAAAGAAACTGGGTTTCTACAACAGCGCATTTCTGCCAAGATTTATTAAAGAAACCCGGTTTCTCCATAAATAGCCTAACGGGTAGTGTTAGGGGCGACGAGAATTTAATTACCTAATAATTAGCCGAAAAATCCGCTCGGTAACGCCAGCCTAGGAAATTAAATTTTTCACATATTGTTTAATCACTGGTTGTAGGGTGAAACCGGATGATTTGTTCAGGAAATTTCGTCGGTTTAAAGATTGTATCCCTTTCAGAAAATCGGCATCTGATAAAAGTTCGGGTGGTTTCTGGCTGATATCTACGGATTTTTCTTGGTTAGCTAACCACCCCATGAGGATTTTCTCGACTTCCGACAACCGTTGATAATGTGGTTTGATGAGAGTTTCTAGACTTCCTAAATATAGAGTAGGATAGGATAGGAATTTTTCGACACTACCGTTAAATAGTTCTAGGATATCAGTGGCGATTATACTTAACCATAAAGGGTTGCCATTGTACAGTTCAATCAGCTTTGACCATTCAGGTTTATCTTTGAGTTTTCTAGCCGTGAGGAGTTGGCTGGCTGATTTCCCTAACCCGGCAATTTGTAGAGTTTTGCCGTAGTTTTCTTCAGCTTCCATGGCGGCGATTTCTAGGGGTTGTTCCCAACCGAGTAGCAACAGACAACTTTGATGAGAGCATCTGCCAATTTCATGGAGGAGATGACTATAGTTTTGGTATTCTGGGCGATAATTGCCGACTAATTCTCCAGGGTTTAAGGTTTCTTGAAAGTCGTCGAGGATGATTAAACAACGGTGGTTTCTGAGATGGTCTAAAAAAGAGTTACGAGAGTTTAAATAGTTGATGATTGATGGGTTGTGGCTGGGAGGTGGTGGGGCGAGAGATTCGATGATATGACTTTGTAGGGCGTTGAAATTGGGGAATTGGCGATGACTGCGCCACAGAGTGCGATCGAAGTTGTCTTTAATCTCTTCTACCAGTTTTCTAGCCAGGGCGGTTTTCCCAATTCCGGATAGTCCGGTTAGGCTGACAATGCGGCTATGTTCTTCTAGTATCCACTGCTTGAGGGTAGCTAGTTCCTGGGTGCGATCGCAGAAGCGGCGGCTATTTTCGGGGGCTTGGCTGAGGTCGTGGCGTGGTGGAGGTGGGGGGGTGGTGGTGTCTTGGGGCGATCGCTTTTTCTGACTCTTAGGATAGCCGTATAAGTCGCTGCAGACATTTATTTGATTACCGATATGCACCCCATCATTATGATAAGAAAATATTTCATTTTCGATGAGCGATCGCACATTCTTTTTTTTCACATTCTCTCCCAACAGGTCAGACAGGAGTTTCCATAAGTCGGACGCTGATTTCTTGACGTGATCATTGCCACAGTATTTCTGGAGGCTTTGCCCTGGGGATCCATGGAATATACGAAGGCGAAAACCATTGCCCGGGTTCACGATGAGCAGTTTAGGGAGGAGTTGCTGGAAGAGGCGATCGCACAACCTCTGTCTCTGAGTAAAATTAAGGAACCTATCCGCCAATATCAGGCTGAACAGCAATAATATGTACCTTTTTTTAAAAGTTCAATTTATGCAGTTTATATAGAAATAAAAACACATTAAATATAATAAAAAATGTCAATTGTTAAAGCATAGTATTTGACTGGTCGTTCAGTATTCATTTTTTGAATCTATTAAATGAACCCATCACCCTCAAAAGTAAACGATTTGGGTAAATTTTTGCTCTAGTATGAGATCTGATGAGTTATAATATATTATAGCATCACCAAGGGTGGGCTATTCTAGTAGGGGATACCAGATTTATGTCTACTGCTCGTCAAATCATAGCGCTTATAAAAAGCCACATAGAAGGCGAAGAGCAGCAGTTTTGTTCTGCCGCCCTTCAAATTGCAGCCCATGAAGCAAGGCAGGGACATGGAAAATTGGCTCAAGAAATTCGCGAGTTAATTGATGAAGCTAAAAACCGGGGTTCGGCGCTCGATCGAAAAAATAGCGCAGTCCCCTTAGTTCAGCCAAAAGGTGAATTAGCTAATTTACTATCAGCACGTTACCCAGAGACTAAGCTAAGTGATATGGTACTCTCATCAGAGCTTGAAACCAAACTTAAACGTATTCTTACAGAACAGAAACAACGAAATCGTCTGCAAGATTATAACCTATCTCCTCGTCGCAAAATTCTGTTGGTCGGTCCGCCCGGTTCTGGCAAAACAATGACTGCTGCAGCTTTAGCTGGTGAGTTACAACTGCCGCTGATGACTGCTATTTATAGTAGCCTGATTGGTAAGTTTATGGGAGAAACTGCCAGCAGACTTCAATTAATTTTTGATGCGATGTCACTAACACGGGGCGTTTATTTTTTTGATGAATTTGATGCCATTGGGGCGCACCGCAACAGTGCCAATGATGTGGGAGAGATTCGGCGCGTATTAAATTCATTTTTATTATTTATAGAGAATGACCAAAGTGATAGTTTAATCGTCGCAGCGACCAATCATAACAATTTATTAGATGAAGCTCTTTTTAGAAGATTTGATGATGTGATTTCATATACACTTCCCAGCGAAGAAATGATTCGCCGCGTTTTAGAAAATAGGCTAACATTATTTGATATTCATTGGCATGATTGGTCAGAGATTTTTAAGGCGGCACAAAATTTAAGTTTGGCTGAAATTGTTCGTGCTGCGGATGAAGCAGCAAAACAGGCTGTACTATTAAATACTGAACAAATTGACCATGAACATTTGCTGGCGACTCTTTTAGAAAGACGCAACATTAACCATTTAGTATTGACCAAAGTGTAGGCGCGATTATGTCCCAAGAATCCCGTGATTTTCCTCATATTTACTTACCGGAAAACGGCCAGAGTGAAAATTATACACGACCCCGACAAGGTGGTGGTTCTAATTTATCTCCCGATCGCGATCGGATAGCTCATGCTAGGTATTTAGAGGAACAAATCGGCAAAGCAATTCAGCAAGCTAATCAAATATTAAACTCTCGTGATTCTCAGCTTGCTACTGGAGTACCGGGGTTTTACTTAGAATTTCAGATTAAAAGTGAGGAAACCATTGCTTTAAAGTCCTTAGAAAACAGGAAAAAAAATATTGAATTGGTGGCAGTGAAGAAAATTCATGACCAGGAAGACATGGTTTTGGCAACAGTTTTTGTTCCAGAGTCAGCCCAGGACTACTTTCTAAAAAAAGTAGAACAGTATCGAGACGAAGATACAGATACAGACAAACCCAAAAATCAGGCACTTGTCGCTCGGTTAGAAGCGGTTCAAATTGGCACAGTACAATCACTATTTACTGATGTTCCTGCCTTGTTTCCCGAAAATGGGCGGGAGGTTTGGTGGGAAGTTTGGCTCCGAAAAGAGAAACAGGGAGAATTTAATCAGATTACTCAAAAGCTGGAGATTACCACAAAATATCATGCAATTTCTTTCCCAGAACGTGAGGTGGTTTTGGCAATGTGTAATTGGGAAGCAATGGCACGAGTCATCAATAATTCTGATGTAGTAGCAGAATTACGCCTCGCCAAAGATACGCCATCAATGTTTCTGGGAATGCCAAATATAGAACAAGAGCAATGGGTTGACGATTTAGAAAAACGACTAATTGCACCAGCTAAACACGCGGTATCAATTTGTGTATTAGATAGTGGAGTTGCCAGAATTCATCCATTACTTTCGCCGGGACTGGATGCCAATGATATGCACGCAGTTGAACCATCTTGGGGGGTTAATGATAGCGCTTTTTGGCGCGGTCATGGTACAGCAATGGCTGGTTTATGTTTGTATTCTGACCAACTCATCGATTTGTTAGCCACATCGGGACAAGTGAAACTTTTCCACCGCCTTGAATCAGTTAAAATTCTTCCCAATACCGGACAAAATCAACCTGAGCTTTACGGTGCAATAACAGAGCAGGGTGTTTCTTTACCTGAAATTGCAAATCCCCATCGCCCTCGGGTTTTTTGTATGGCGGTAACAAGTAGTAGTGACTCTACAAAAGGAACGCCATCATCTTGGTCAGCAGCAGTGGATCAGCTATGTTTCAATGATGGTGAATTCCGCCGATTGATGATTATTTCTGCTGGTAATATTTCTCAAGAAATTATAGCAGAAGATTACCTCAATATTAATGATGTTGAAACCATAGACAATCCTGGGCAAGCGTGGAATCCTCTAATTGTGGGTGCTTATACTGAAAAAATTAATATTATCGACTCTAATTATCAGGGTTGGCTGCCCTTAGCCCCTGGGGGCGACCTGTCTCCTCGTAGTAGAACTTCAGTTACATGGGACAGTCAATGGCCGATTCGTCCAGATGTGGTGTTTGAAGGTGGAAATATGGCTTTTGATGGTGAAAATCCAGCAGCAGCCATTGACGATCTTTGTCTGCTAACCACTCACTACCGCCCAAATATCAGAATGTTCGATCGCATGAGCGATACAAGCAGCGCAACTGCTCTTGCTAGTTACATGGCAGCACGTATTATGTCAGAACAGCCCAACTATCGACCGGAAACGATACGCGCACTGATTGTCCATTCTGCGGAATGGACTCCGGCAATGCAGAATCACTTTGAGGCTGCATCCTCTAAAACTGCTAGAGGTGCGCTTTTGAGACGTTATGGTTATGGAGTGCCTGATTTAAGTCGTGCGCTTCAAAGTGCCAGTAATGATTTAACCCTAGTTATTGAAGATGAACTCCAACCGTTTTGTTTAGAAAATAGCCGGGTTAAAACTAAAGAGATGAAGTTTCATAAGTTGCCTTGGCCGAGTGAAAAACTAGAAATCTTAGGAGAAGCAAAGATA
Source organism: Limnospira fusiformis SAG 85.79 (assembly GCF_012516315.1). Classification (NCBI taxonomy): domain Bacteria; kingdom Bacillati; phylum Cyanobacteriota; class Cyanophyceae; order Oscillatoriales; family Sirenicapillariaceae; genus Limnospira; species Limnospira fusiformis. The sequence continues at coordinate 6,212,304 of NZ_CP051185.1, forward strand.
GAGTTAAAAATTACTTTATCCTATTTTATTGAACCCAATCCTGGAGAGAGGGGATGGGCATATCGACATCGTTATCCTTCTCACGGGTTGCGCTTCAAGGTCAAAGACTCTTTAGAAACTGATAATGATTTCAGATGGCGAATTAATCAAGCTGTTCGAGAAGAGAAAGAGGACAGAAGAAGTTCAAGTCATTCTGATGATCATAATTGGTTTCTTGGCTCAAATACCAGGGATGGCGGTTCTATACATTCTGATATCTGGTATGGTACTGGTGTGGAATTAGCCCAGAAAGATGCGATCGCGGTCTATCCAGTGGGGGGATGGTGGAAAGAAAAACAATATTTAGATCGGTACGATCAAATGGCACCCTATTCACTGGTGATTTCCATTCGGGTCCCCGGAGTTGAAGTGGATATTTACACTCCCGTTTACAATTTAGTGAGTACATCTGTGGCAATTGAAACTTAAACAATTAGCCAAATATTATGATGATTTTTAATGGCGATAATTTCAGCGGTAGGGTGTGTTAGGGGCGGCGCTAATTTAATTACCTAATAATTAGTCTAAAAATCAGCCCCGTAACGCACCATCATCAACCAGGTAGGGTGTGTTAGGGGCTGCCATAATTTAATTCCCTAATAACTATCTGAAAAATCAGCCCCGTAACGCACCATCATCAACCAGACAAAAATCATCTAATTGTATAGATACAAATATCCGTCTCAAGCAAAATTTTCATACAATTTGCTCTCGTTCCATCGGTAGGGAGCGATACTATTCCCACTCATAAACAGCTTGGCAGTTTCGATTGGCTGCTCCGTCTATACAGAAGGGAGGGGGGGGATACTATTATTTATTATAGCAAATATTCTGCTCGTCAAGCCATGCCGAAATGAATTATGTTATAATTATGGCATTAACTCAACTAAATGGCTTCCGAAAATTTATGATCATTCGAGCTAAAGGAATTAAGCGCGGTCAAACTATTATTTTGAATGAATCGCTTTCTCTACCGGATCAAGAAGTGGAAATCATGGTCATACCTATCTCCGATCCTGGGAGTGAACCCTTGACAAAAAATACATTAGCTGACTTTGTGGGAAAGCTGCAAAATTCACCCAATTTTCAAGACGATCCGGTTGTAATTCAGCGTCAGATGCGTGATGAGTGGGATTAAATTGTTATTAGATACTAATGTGGCGATCGCCATTCTCAAAGCCTATTCATCTTCATCTCCAGAAAAACGATAACTCTTAGGCAAGAGTACCGCCTGACTATTCCCACTCATAAACAGCTTTGCCGTGTCCATTGGTCACTCCGTATATACAGAAGGGGGGGAGGGGAGATACTATTATTTATTATAGCAAATATTATGCTCGTCAAGCAATTCTGTATGGCAATCTATAAAATTAATTCAGATTTCCTAGTCCAGGCGATCGCACCCCCGAAAAAAAACCGGGTTTCTGCGATAATTTTGGTTTTATGTTAATATTTATTAAAGAACCTCGGTTTCTCAGATCGGGCGATTAGAATAGAATCATCGTAAATACAGACCTAGGCTAACGACACTTATGCCCGAAATCGTCGAAATTCCCATTGAACTGACTCGCTTTCAACTGCCCCCAGCCGTTCAAAATCGATTGCAATTTCTCTTAGATCGTCAGGATGAAGGCTATCCTTTGTCTCAAGCAGAAAAACAGGAAGCCGAGGGACTGGTGGAACTGGTGGAATTTTTATCTTTGTTACAGTTACGTTCAACGCGAGTGAGTCAATAATTATCAATGACCAAAATTCCAGCTACTCTCCGTCGCTTGGTGATTCAGCGAGCCAATAATCGTTGTGAATATTGCGGGATTTCTCAGGTGGGTCAAGTCGCTACATTTCACATCGACCATATTATTCCCGTTGTGGCTGGGGGCGAAACTACGGCAGACAATTTAGATCTTGCTTGTGTTTCCTGTTCGCTTCGCAAGGGAGCGCGTCAGGAAATTGAGGATCCTGAAACAGGCGAGGTTGTCTGTATTTTTAATCCTCGCCAACAAAGATGGAATACTCATTTTGCTGGGAATGGCGTGGAGGCGATCGTCGGGTTAACGGCAACGGGTAGAGCAACGGTGAAAGTTCTTAATTTGAATCGGTCAACGATGTTGGCAATTCGGGCATAAGAAGAATTACTGGGGCGACATCCACCCCCGGAAGATATCAATTAAGTAGAGGTCGAGCGATCGCTTTCTCTGATTCCAAGAACATTGTGTGCATTTTTTGATGATGGCTATGGCTGGAGAGCGAAGCGATCGCACCCCCGAAAAGAAACTGGGTTTCTACAACAGCGCATTTCTGCCAAGATTTATTAAAGAAACCCGGTTTCTCCCTGAATAGCCTAACGGGTAGTGTTAGGGGCGACGAGAATTTAATTACCTAATAATTAGCCGAAAAATCCGCTCGGTAACGCACCATCATCAACCAGACAAAAATCATCTAATTGTATAGATACAAATATCCGTATCAAGCAAAATTTTCATACAATTTGCTCTCGTTCCATCGGTAGGGAGCGATCGCGCTCAATTGGCAAATCCTCTGGAAACTCCTGAAGGGCATCAAACATCTATTTATAGCAAATATTCTGCTACTCAAGCAATGCCGAAATGAATTATGTTATAATTATGGCATTAACTAAACGGCTTAAGAAAATTTATGATCATTCGAGCTAAAGGAATTAAGCGCGGTCAAACTATTATTTTGAATGAATCGCTTTCTCTACCGGATCAAGAAGTGGAAATCATGGTCATACCTATCTCCGATCCTGGGAGTGAACCCTTGACCAAAAATACATTAGCTGACTTTGTGGGAAAGCTGCAAAATTCACCCAATTTTCAAGACGATCCGGTTGTAATTCAGCGTCAGATGCGTGATGAGTGGGATTGATTTGTTGTAGATTAATATTAGATACTAATGTGGCGATCGCCATTCTCAAAGCCTATTCATCAGCGATCGCATTGCTGGCAACCGAGCAGCTAGAATTTGAGAACTGTGCCATCAGTCAAATTACGCGAATGGAGTTACTCAGTTATCCTAACTTAGAGGCAGAAGAGGAGCAGACGATTCAAAACTTGTTGGCAAATTTATTAGTCTTGAAATTAGATGAAAAAATTGAACAAGAGGCGATCGCCTTTCGACGCAACCATAATGTGAAGTTGCCGGATGCGATTATTGCAGCAACGGCGAAGGTTTATGGGTTACGCTTGCTAACGTTGGATCGGCAATTACAGGCTAAATTTAGCACTGACTTACCTTAATGGGTGGGCTATGGTCAGGAAAAGAAACTGGGTTTCTACAACAGCGCATTTCTGCCAAGATTTATTAAAGAAACCCGGTTTCTCCATAAATAGCCTAACGGGTAGTGTTAGGGGCGACGAGAATTTAATTACCTAATAATTAGCCGAAAAATCCGCCCCGTAACGCCAGCCTAGGAAATTAAATTTTTCACATATTGTTTAATCACTGGTTGTAGGGTGAAACCGGATGATTTGTTCAGGAAATTTCGTCGGGTTAAAGATTGTATCCCTTTCAGAAAATCGGCATCTGATAAAAGTTCGGGTGGTTTCTGGCTGATATCTACGGATTTTTCTTGGTTAGCTAACCACCCCATGAGGATTTTCTCGACTTCCGACAACCGTTGATAATGTGGTTTGATGAGAGTTTCTAGACTTCCTAAATATAGAGTAGGATAGGATAGGAATTTTTGGACACTACCGTTAAATAGTTCTAGGATATCAGTGGCGATTATACTTAACCATAAAGGGTTGCCATTGTACAGTTCAATCAGCTTTGACCATTCAGGTTTATCTTTGAGTTTTCTAGCCGTGAGGAGTTGGCTGGCTGATTTCCCTAACCCCGCAATTTGTAGAGTTTTGCCGTAGTTTTCTTCAGCTTCCATGGCGGCGATTTCTAGGGGTTGTTCCCAACCGAGTAGCAACAGACAACTTTGATGAGAGCATCTGCCAATTTCATGGAGGAGATGACTATAGTTTTGGTATTCTGGGCGATAATTGCCGACTAATTCTCCAGGGTTTAAGGTTTCTTGAAAGTCGTCGAGGATGATTAAACAACGGTGGTTTCTGAGATGGTCTAAAAAAGAGTTACGAGAGTTTAAATAGTTGATGATTGATGGGTTGTGGCTGGGAGGTGGTGGGGCGAGAGATTCGATGATATGACTTTGTAGGGCGTTGAAATTGGGGAATTGGCGATGACTGCGCCACAGAGTGCGATCGAAGTTGTCTTTAATCTCTTCTACCAGTTTTCTAGCCAGGGCGGTTTTCCCAATTCCGGATAGTCCGGTTAGGCTGACAATGCGGCTATGTTCTTCTAGTATCCACTGCTTGAGGGTAGCTAGTTCCTGGGTGCGATCGTAGAAGTGGCGGCTATTTTCGGGGGCTCGGCTGAGGTCGTGGCGTGGTGGAGGTGGGGGGGTGGTGGTGTCTTGGGGCGATCGGTTGGGCGGGATTTTTGAGGGATTGTATAAATCACTACAGAAATTTATGTTATTACCAATGTGCAGACTGCCTGTATTAAATGAATAGAATATTCCATTTTCGATAAGCGATCGGACATTCTTCTTTTTTACATCCTCTCCCAAAAGCTCCGACAGGAGTTTCCATAATTCCGATGCCGACTTCCGGACATGATCACTGCTGCAATGGTATTCCTCAGCGATATCCTGATATCCCTTGTGTTCCCATACCCCCTCCAAGATAGCCCGTTGCAGCGAGTCCAGATGCTTCCCAGTCTTGCCAAAAATCAACTCATCCGTCCACTGCAAGGCTTCATGAATCTCCATAGCTCCTCAATTGGCTCCTACTTTTGGGTACTTTAACCCCCTATTATCCCACATTTCCCCCCGTCTGGCAACAAAATCCCACATTCCCCCCCTTTTTTTACTTTTAACATCCTAGGAAATACCCCCCTAAATCCCCCTGTCATGGGGTTGACGAACTAAAAATCAGTTGCGAAAATAGTTTGCATCAATCAATAAAACAAGTAGCTCATTTATTTGTAAGATAATTTGATGTGGCCTTTGATAATACAAAATAAATTATAAGTGTCCTCATATCGCACCCAATCTTTCAACCGCAAGAAAAGAGATAAGCATTAAGCAAATGACTAAGCATATTATTCTTACCGGCGATCGGCCAACTGGACCTCTCCATTTAGGCCACTACGTTGGCTCATTACGAAATCGTGTTGAGTTGCAACATCAGCACACTCAGTTTCTTATTATTGCGGATATGCAAGCCTTGACAGACAATGCAGACAATCCTGCCAAAGTTAGCTCCAATCTAACTGAGGTAGTATTAGATTACTTGGCTGTGGGAATTGACCCCGATGCAACTACCGTTTTTGTTCAATCTAAAGTTCCAGAGTTAGCTGAACTAACAATGTATTACCTCAATATTGTTTCTGTTAATCACCTGGAACGCAATCCTACAGTTAAAGATGAAATTAACCAGAAGGCGTTTGGCAAGCAAATTCCGGCTGGATTTTTAATGTATCCTGTTAGCCAAGCAGCAGATATTACTGCCTTTAAAGCGACTCTAGTACCAGTTGGAAATGACCAATTGCCTATGATAGAACAAACATCCGACATAGTACAGCGTTTTAATAACTTATATAATTGCCAAATTCTCATTAAACCGCAGGCTATGATTGCTGATGTTGCAAGGTTGCCAGGAATTGACGGAAAGGCAAAGATGAGTAAATCTCTGGGGAACGCTATATATCTAAAAGACAGTAGCGATGAGATTTGGCGTAAAGTAAAAGAGATGTACACCGACCCTAACCATATAAGGGTAGAAGATCCTGGCACAGTGGAAGGAAATCCCGTTTTTAGGTATTTAGATGCTTTTGACAGCGATCAAGAGGCATTAGAAGAAATGAAAGCTTACTATAGGCGTGGTGGACTTGGTGACATGAAAGTTAAAAAACATCTCAATTATGTTTTACAATCTACCCTCCAACCAATTCGTGAACGGCGTGAGCAGTTTGCTAAAGATATTGGCTATGTTATGTCTATTATTCAGCAAGGAACTGAAAAAGCTCGTCTAGTGGCAAGTCAGACACTTTATGAAGTGAAGGAGGCGATAGGAATCCAATATTGGTAAATCACTTGCTATGTCTCCTCTTTTATCTATCGCAAGTTGCCCTCTTCTGCACATTAAGTATTTTAAAAGTGAGATAAAAATGGCTAGTGTAATTTTTGTAAAACCCGCTCTAGAAACTGATGCTACCTGGGAAATGGTCAGGACGAGTGTTTATCTTGGTATTTGGTATTTGGCTTCTCATCTGAAGCAACAAGGCCATGATGTAAGATATTTAGATGAGGTAGTCAGAAACAACGGTTTAAAGAAAAGCCGTTTGTATTCTACTCGACTGAATGATAAAAATGAGTATAAATACCAAGAGCTTGATATATCTTTAGAGGAATACCGCAATCTAAAAAATGAATACTTTGAATCCAATTCTCCCAAAGAGTTTGTTGAAAAATATTCTGCTTTCAATACAAGCGAAATTATTAGAGTGATCGCAAGAACGGGTAATCCTATAGAAGAAACTTTAAAAGAAATAGAAAAAATCCATCCAGACTTTGTTTTTATCCCTTTAATTGCTAGTGCAAATTATAGATCTGCGACCACTCTTGGTCGAGCCATAAAGGAGAATTTTCCAAAAACAAAAGTTGTATTTGGAGGACAACATATCTCAGCTTTGTGGGATGAGTTTATCCAAGAAAACACATGGGTAGATCATGTTATAACGGGTGATGGTATAACGGTGATAAACGACCTAGTAATAGGTCGCCTTAATTCTAAAGTTATTCACGGCCAATTTCAACCTTTAGAAAAATTTCCTCTGCTTGACTATTCCATCATTGAAGATACGGGATATCCTGTAGATCAAATGTATTCTTATCCATCTTTTGGTCGAAAGTCAATAGATTTTATGTTTTCCAAGGGATGCTTTAGGAGTTGTGAGTTCTGTGTTGCTGGAAATCAAGAAGGCAATACAACCACTTACTGGGATTGGGATTTAATTGATGAGCAGCTCAAAATTTTTACAGAATATGGGATCCAAGAAATTATTGTCCAAGATGATGCTTTTATATATCAAACAGAAGCTTTAGAAAAAAAATTAAAGCTTTTAGATAAATATAACTTGCATTGGCAAATATCTGGAGGATTTGATTTTGAAACCTTAAGTCCTTCCATCACAGAAAAACTTATCAACCATAATCAAACAAGCAAGGCGAAACTTACAGGCATTTATATGCCGTTTAACCCTAGAGCATGGAATAAAGGATCTAGTGCTACGCAAACAATGGTGAGTAAGTATGTAAAAAACTTTGAATGCCTCAAAAAACTGAGGCTAGAAGGTAATATTTATGTTTTCACTAGCGATATTATTGGCACTCCCGAACATACTATTGAAATAGTCAATCATGATATAAATGTTCACAAAGAGATGATTAAAGAAGGATATTTAGATGCTGCATTGACATTAAGTGCAACAATGTTGCCGGGAACTGTATGGTTTAAAAATAACTACAAAAATATAATTAATACCAGAGATTATCCTGGATATTCCCTATTTACCACCCATCATAGAACAGAAAATATTCCAAATCCATCAACAATAGAAGAGCTAATTGTTCATCGAACTAAAGAACTTAATAATTTGCAGTCAACATATAATTGGCAAACTGCTTTTCCTAATTCGACATGGAAATATACTAACTGATGTAAATTCTTAATTGATAGATCTTTCCAGTAAAATTGTAGCAAGGAGTTGAGTTATCAAATGATATATGAAATTTTAGATCAAGTAGGTATAGAGTATGAAAAAGTATTGCATCCACCAGTTAATAATAGTGAAGAAGGTGAAAAATACTATGCCCAATTTAATGTTGGGACAAGTAAAAACTTGTTTTTTCGCAATCGAAAGGGCAATAAATACTATTTAGTTATTATAAAACCTGAAAAACAAGTAAACTTAGATTTATTGGCTAAAAATTTAGGAGAAAAACGATTAAGTCTTTCTTCGGAAGAAAGACTATTAGAATGTCTGGGACAAACTCCTGGTTCAGTTTCTCCATTTGGTTTAATTCACGATTTAGATAATAAAGTTAATGTTATTATTGATATTGATGTAATGAAAAATGAAAAGCTTGCATTTCATGTTGATGAAAACACCAGCGGAATTATTATCAATAAAAGTGATTTTATAAAATATTTGAAATGGACTAAAAATAATTTTGATATTATAGATTTTTCAAAAATTATTATTATATGACTAAGCTATTCAGCATCTAAATTGGGAAAAATTTTTACCCACAATGCTGGGAGTGTTAGCATCTTGCTCCGTAGGACCCTCCAGTTTAAATACCCAACAGCTTATAAATTTATTGTTTCTGCAAGCGTTTCTATCATAAATCTGAATAAAAATATGTTTAATTTCGGCACTGGTTTGATTACTATAGTTTTTATTAGCTTTTACTTAGCTGGATTGGCTGTAATTGGATATAAGGTGTTTAATGAAAAGAACCATGAAGATTATATAATAGGCTCTCGGAATGTGGGCTATATATCAACAGCAGGTTCTATAGGAGCTGGTTTTCGAGATGGAGTGGGGCTTATATTTTGGATTGGGACAGGATTTACAATTGGCTATGGTGGATTATGGTTGATTTGTGGAATGATGACATCAATTTTTTTGCTCTCAATAATAGGACCACGCTTTAGAGAAACAGCGAAAAAAGAAAATTATATAAATATTAGTGATATGTTGTCTGCACACCTGGGAAGGATAACAGAGTTAACTGTATCAGTAATTATTCTTGTTTTTTCTTCTGTGTATGTAGCAATACAAATATTTGTTATTAGCAATTTATTACAAGAAATTTTTTCTATTTCTTTCTATTTCAGTGCTTGTACTACCTTTCTGGTAGTAGCAATATATATGGTATCTGGTGGGTATAGTTCTGTTGTAAAAACAGATGTAATTCAACTGGTTTTGGTGTTTATGTTAATTTTTGTGCCTTTTTTTATACGGCCTTCTGTTAGTAACATACTGGATTTAAACAGCTTATTTTCGCTAAATCTATTAGACTCGATAGGGTTGTTTGGAATTGGTTTTCTCTCTATTACATCGGGCGCAGAAGTGTGGCAAAGAATCATTTCTGCAAAAAACAATCATGTCATAAGAGTAAGTTTTCCCATTTCAGCTATAATTTTATTAATTATGACTTTAAGCTTGATTTTTATTGGTTTTGGTGCACAACAAATTTTGGAATCAGAAATAGCTTCTGATCAAGTTTTATTTATGCTTTTTAAAGAACAAGGAATTCCTTCTCTAATACTAGCCTATATTGCTGTTGCCATAATTGCTGCAAGTATGTCAACTTTAGATACATTTGCTTATGTGTTCTGCTCTACATTTATTAAAAATTTATTAACTCAAAAAAACACTTTTTCTCAAGAAAAGTACGTCAAAACATCAAGAGTAGTAGTTGTTATTTTTTTAGCTATAATGACTATATTTTCAGCCTCTATTACTGATATAATTAGACTTTTATTTGATGCGTCTAGTTTTTTGTTTATAATGACTCCAGTTTTTTTGTTGGGCATTGCGGGTTTTATAGAAAAATCCAATTATTTAGATAAATATATTGCTTTAAGTATGTGGATTAGCTCTGCATTATATGTATTTTTATTCATAAATGGTTATTTTACTAATTTACTCATAAACTTAATTCCTGCCATGCTTTGCTTTGTTTTATGTTTATTATTTATTTTGCATTATCGTAAAATAAGACACACTTAAAAATTATGGCTTGACTGGATGATTGGTGTATAGAAGCCATTCCCTTGATTGAGCGAGAGCAGCAGGGTGTCTTCTGGGGGGGAGTACGGAGCCTAATTTTTACTCAATCCCCCTCATCCCTCAGAACGCAGCATCACCATTAAACCCTGAATGGAATGGGGTGTGACTCTAAGTTAGAATATTTGGGTTATTCCCCTCATTTGTGGCAGAGGGTGACAGAGCCTACATCTGCTTCAATCTTAGCAGCCGGGGGTGCGATCGCCCACAATTGCGGAGGCCATATCGCCTCTTTAAATTGCTCCTTAGCCCGGTCAATGGGTTTGAGGCAACAACACTCAACAACCCTCAGCAAGTTGTTAATCTAACAACTTCACGATTCCCTGCGAAACGGGGATGCGATCGCCCCAATCCTCTAACTAGCACAATTATGTCTCAATTTTACCGGACACAACACCGTAATTTCACGTAGATGATGACCGCAAATCCCCATGATTTCGTATCACCGAGGTTGGTTTTTCGAGACATAACTAACACAATTATGTCTTTTTTATCTCGCTCCCCCCAGGGTTCGGGTGGTGGCGGGTCAAAAAAATAGCCCCATGACCTAATGAGGCTAAAATCTACCGATGGGCCGATCGCTCTTTCCCAGATAGGCGATAAGCCTGACGGCATAGCGACCCTTACCGCTCTGTTTAATCTCAATCATCAGCCTCAAACAGACGGACGACGAATTCGGGTTTGTATGTCATCTGCCACCACCAGACAACCTTGTAAAGTCGCCAGTGGATCTTCCCGCACAACCCGCTGCAAAACATCAAGCACGGCCTGACGACTTCCACAGCGAGAACGCAACAGTAAAATTCCCGGATGAGTTCCGGGTGGAAAACGTCGGACATCAGAAAAATCTAAGTCGAGAGTAATAAAAAAGCGTCCCTCAGTACAAACTTGCTGCCATACAACTTCATCGTCTTCACCAGACAATCCTTCATCAGTAACTCGATCGCAATCGTAACCTTCATTTCGGAGAAACTCTGCATGGGTAATACTAAGATTTTCGTCTAATTTGACTAAGAGCATTATGATCACGTTGGCGACAGTTCTTCTTCTCTTGCTAGTGCCGCCGCATAAGCGATCGCCGAGCGCACATTTTCTAAAGTCAACGGTGGATATTCCTCAACAATTTCTGCTAATGTCAATCCCTCAGCCAGGTTATCCAGGATGACCGAAACCATAATCCTGGTTCCTTTAATACAAGGTTTGCCATGACAAATATTGGGGTTTTTCTCAATTTGTTCTTGCCAATTAAGCATGGTTTGCCCTCTACCAAATTGTTAAGCATAACTTGTCCTAGTTTAGCATAAAACCAACCGGCTACGAGAGCGATATCTGAGCCTGGTCGAAGCGATCGCTTTTCTGACTCCCTGAGCTCTGCTCCAAGAGGAGTTCGCGCAGCACCCCGGAGGCAATCGCTCTTTGATTCCCAGATAGGCGACTAATATCAGCCTGCGAACTCTAATCCCTGATAAACATCCTCAGAATCTGCATTCAAATAAGGACGCTGCCAATCAATCCCCAACCCAGAAAACTGCTCAGAAATAGCAGCAATCCGACCCGCCGCAGAATTGTCCTCCTGTTGCCAAGCCATCAATAACCCATTAGCTATAATCTGACAGCGATTCATCCCAAAACTCTCCTCACTGCCAAACTTTTTGTCCGGTTCTTCCGCCAACCCCAAACCCGGTGCTAACTCCAGAGTAAACAAAGGTATTTCTGGCTTAAAAACAGACTTATTTTCTTGATAAACATGAGCCACAACCTGCCTGACCAACTCATAATCTGTTTTGCCAAAATAAAGCACCCCAGCATCATACCGTTGATAATCAGCCGGATTATACAAAGCCTTAAAACTAAAAGGAATGCCCCTCTCATTTAACCTTTCAGTCAACCCAGCCATCACAGCCACCGCACCTTCAGGAGTAACATTAAAATAGATCCGCACCATAGCTTCCTCTCTCTGTAAACCGGCATTACCCACCGCCATATAAAAGCCATTTTGCACCAAATTCTTAGGCATCAAAATTGACACAACATCCCCCACTGCTGCCGCTTTTTCAGACTCTTGAAGATGCTTTTCCCGTTGGATATGCAGCCGCAAACCGCCCTTAGTTACAGCCAAACTGCCATCGGTTTCTTCTCTCAAAATCGACCAACCCGCATCAAAATATCCCTCACCCTTGTTCGCTGCTTCCAACTGTAAATAAAAGTCCATAGCTACGCCCGCAAAACTATTATTCTCCAAATCTAATGGCTGACCCTTATTCTCAGAACCTAATGCTTGGGATGCTTGCATCGACCCATTATAATAAATGCCATAAAGAAAACTCCGCAACTGTAAGCTCATGTACTTATCCTGCATTTCCTGGGGTAAAGCCTGAATCCGAGGCAATATCTCAGCAGGCATTTCCCAGGGTTGATAGTTCGGATGATGAATCGAAAAATCGGCGGAAATTTGGACATTTTCAACAATATCTGACAAAACTTCCTTTAACCGACCTCCAACTTCAGAGGCTAATTGATGAGATTGAGAATTAAGTAATGACATGATTTTTCAAGATACTCAACGATATTAAACTTTGCCAACAACAGAAGAATTCATCTGATTTAACTGAGTAGCAGTAGCCCCAAAAATCGTGGGCATTGATGATTCAGGACGAGATAACAAAGCCTTGGCTACCTGAAGCATAGCAATTCCCGTATTATTAAAGGTTTTTTGATACTGAATCATTGCCAAAATCCCAATAATTAAAGAAAAACCTGCCAACTGTACGACCTGCTTTAAGAAATCAGGACGATATTCTAAGATTTCTGGGAAAGTTTCTAAATAAGCTAAAGTTAACCCACCGATAGATGGCTGAAGTAATTCTAGGGGAGTAGTGGCTAGTCGCAAAGATTCTTCAATACTAAGAGAATTACTAATCACTAAGCTACCCAACCAAATTTGTAGATAACTGGCGATCGCCATTCCCAAATCAAATGCTGGATCTCCCCAATCAGACCTTTCCCAATCAATCAAGCGGATCGCATTTCCATTAATATCTTCCCAGTTTCGATTCAGAAGAATATTATTCAGCTTGATGTCATTGTGAGTCAGACAAACAGGAGAAATAGTTTCAGTGACTCGATGAACTGCTTGTCCTAAGCTATCATATCGTTGATAAAGTGCAAAAAATTTCAATCCATCCATCGGAGCCATACCAAAAATTTCAGGACCGATCCTTTCCAAACTCTCTAATAATAGCGGAGATACTTTGGGTTTTCCTGCCACCTCTTCTTGGACAAAAAATTCCCGATAAATACTCTGATTCCAGGTATCACGATGAATCGTCGCCAAACAACTGCCAATTTGAGCAGCAACCTGAACCGGAAAGAGATTGTTTTTAGAATAAAACTCTGCTAAATCCTGATAATTATCCAGATAAGTAGAAACTAAAATTGAGTTATCAGCATCGTGGAGCAGTAATTCTGGCAGAAAACTACGCCAATGGTCAAATTCAGGAAAGCTCTGTAGAAATTTGGGGATTCGCCATTCCCCAAAAAACTCGCCCACAGTTTCTTTTTCCGAATTGATAAATTGTTCTTGTTTAACCAGTAACTTTCGACCCTCTGGTAAAGTCACCAATAAATTAAAATTTTTAGCCTCAACCTGCTCTACTCCTGGATTTTCTAGGGAGCGATCGCAGATTTTTTGGTCGATTAAATAGTCATAAACATTTTGAGAACTTAACACAAATTTCATAATTACAATTATTCTCAAATATGGCTGCTCTGTTTTGATTGATTTTCATCATAATTGATGATAGCCTTATTGCCAACCTCTTCATCTGTATTAAAAAGACATAATTAATACAATTATGTCTAAACTTCAACTAATCTCGCCAGTCAAACAAGCTGTTAGATTGTTTTATTGCTAATTGCGATCGCTCCCTAGACAAAGAAACCGGGTTTCTGTGAGAGTTTTTGCCTCCTCACCAAGATGTCAACTAGAAACCGGGTTTCTCCACGGGAGACAAAGAAACCGGGTTTCTGTGATAGGTTTGTGCATCCTAATTGCCGATCGCACTGCTGTAATCACAGTGTCCCCAGCCCGGGAATCCAACAATTCCTCATGCACCGCACAGGGAATTAAAATCCTACCATAAAGCTGAGGCATTAGGCTAAATTGCTCGACCTTCGCTAAAAATGGGATAAGGGGTGAAGTGTTGCTGACAACAATCATAATCACTCCGTTTCCTCTAGGTTTTGAGGTCTTGCTGAAACTCATCAATCTCATAATGGACGCAAATACCTCGCTCAGAAATCAGTTTTTGAAACTGCATCCGATGCCACCCCAATAACTCACTGGCTTTACCCAAACTAATTTTATCTTGCTGAAACAACATCAGCACAATTTCCCCAAATAACTCATTTTCAGAAAAGCCACTAGCCTTTACTAAATCATCGGAAATCACTAAACTCATCGGGAACTCTCCTAGGCTGAAATCTCCTGCTTAAATCCTAGCAGCGACGAAAGCGATCGCCCACAATTGCGGATACCATATCGCCTCTTGAAATTGCTCCTTAGCCCGGTCAATGGGTTTGAGGCAACAACTCTCAACAACCCTCAGCAATTTGTTAATCTAACAACTTCACGATTCCCTGCGAAACGGGGATGCGATCGCGCCTATCCTCCAATGGTTGTAACATAGATATAGAAACCGGGTTTCTCCAGGGGATGCACTCTCTTGAGCGAGGTGTCACTAGAAACCCGGTTTCTCCACATATAGGCGATCGCCTTCGCATAAAATAGAGTGACTTGACTTTTATCTATATGAATGAGACTGTTTACATCGAAACAAGTATTTTAGGGTATCTCACCGCTAGATAGACCAAAAACTTGATTATCGCTGCCCACATGGAGATTACAAGGGACTGGTGGGAACTGCGCCGGAACGCTTTCACTCTCTATACATCAGAAGCCGTTTTAGAGGAAGTGGCACAAGGAGATCCAGCGATCGCCGCCCAACGACTAGAGATTTTAGGTAATTTTCCTTTGCTGACTTTGAATCAAGCGGTAGAAGCTTTGGCAGCACAATTTTTAGACCGAAGCAATTTGCCCCCTAAAGCCAAGATAGACGCGATCCACATAGCTGCTGCCACTGTTCACGGTATGGATTATTTGTTAACATGGAACTGCAAGCATATCGCCAATGCCCAAATTCAAGGAAAATTGGCCGAAATTAGTCTAGATTGTGGCTATGTGCTGCCTGTTCTCTGTACGCCCAACGAACTCATGGGAGATTAGTCTATGTGGAAAGATGAAATTGTCGAAGAAATCCATCAAATTCGCGATCGCTATGCCAAGTCTTTCAACTACGATTTGAATGCCATATTTGAAGACCTCCGCAAAAAGGAAGCAGAAAGCGGCAGAGAAGTTGTCAATTTGTCGCGCCCACCGGGTTTAAAAACCCGTTGGAGTGGACGAGATTTTGAGGGTGAAGTCAAGAAAACCAAGCCCAGTTAGGATGAGCCATCGTTAGGTGCGATCGCCCCTAATTGCAAATACCATATCCCCTACACTCAGAAACCTTCTGTCTTTCTGCATCCTCACAGAGATTTTGCCATCAACCCGGTTTCTCAGTTCCAATTACCATCAATCAAAACCCTCGTAGGTTGGTATGATAAAATTAATCAGGTCAAGCCATTTTAGGAAAGTTAAAGCTATGACCACTAAACAACCTCGCTACAGTAAAGAGGAATTCGCTCGTCTTGGGGATGAAATTTATGAATTTAAGGTTCGCCCACAAGTAGAGGCAGGTAATGAGGGCAAGATTGTGGCGATTGATTTAGAAACTGGAGATTTTGAAGTCGATGCTAGTGAAATTGCCGCGTGCGATCGCCTTGAAGCCACTCACCCTGATGCTCAAATCTGGATTGTGCGAATCGGTTCCGGCTATGTCCGTCGCTTCGGTGGACTAAGCAAGAGAATTTGATGATTACCGGAATCGTTAATAGAGATTTTGAACCGATTATTCCCCATATTCACATCCTGCCAACTTATCACCAGACTCGGTGAATGGAATAGGCATCAAAAGCCGAATCGCGACTAATCAAAACCAAGGGATGATTCATGGCTTGTGCCACCAAAATCCGATCAAACGGATCGCGATGATGGAGGGGTAAGCTCAGGTAGAACTCCGTATAGTGCGAATGTAATGGGCAGAACGCCGATTTTTAGTTGTTGTAGCACTTCCTCTAATTCTGAGAATGATTTCTGTAACCTAAGTTTGCCTAAACCCAATTTAATTGAAATTTCCCATAAACTGGCAATACTTACGGAGAGATTGTTATTGGCATCTTCCAGAATTTCGGTGGCTCTATCACTTAAATTTTCACTGTTTTGCAAGTACCACAGTAAAGTATGGGTATCCAGTAGGCAATTCATCTTTACATATAATCCTTTAAATCTTCCAGAGGTTCATCAAAATCATCAGACATCCAGATTTGACCCTGCCAAATACCCAGTCCGCCTCGCTGGGGTGCTTTGGCGGTTTGAACAGCGTCTGCCGCATATCGGTTCACCAAAAATTCTGTATAGTCCAAAACTGACTGCTTGACAGATTCTGGGAGTTTTTCCACATTTTTTAAAATGGCATTTTCTATCATTTTTTTACTTAAAAATATGCCTCTCTATGAATCAATTAACTCTCATATCTGGCTTTCACAAAAGCCGGAATTTGATGGGGGTCAGTCCACCCGGGGGGTTTATGGAAGCCCAACCAGTGGACTATAGCTAGTGATTTTTACTCACTTAATCCTATAGCATTCCTAAATGAATTGTGGAAGACCCTCACCCCCAACCCCTCTCCCAGAACGGGAGAGGGGAGAAGAAAATGTCACAACTGATTTAGGATTGCTATAGTTTTCTTGTTTTCAAGATAACACATCCCGGCCATCAATGCCAGCAACATAGATTTTCGTTTAGTTCAAAATTTGAAGACCTCCGCAAAAAGGAAGCAGAAAGCGGCAGAGAAGTTGTCACTTTGTCGCGCCAACCCGGTTGAAAAACCCGTTGGAGTGGACGAGATTTTGATGGTGAAGTCAAGAAAAACAAGCCCAGTTAGGAGCGATAGTTAGGAGCGATAGTTAGGAGCGATAGTTAGGAGCGATCGCCTTTAATCTTCCCTTACAACCCCACCACTCGTGTTTCAGCTTGTCTGAAAGACTTGGGTTTTACTACGATTTCTACATCCCGACCCAACGCATTTAAAAAACGAAACAACCGAGTCGTGGAAAAACCCGATAGCTTGCCATTCACTAATGCCGCCACTTTAGGCTGGTCAATTCCCAACATTTCTGCCGCCTCAGTTTGAGTCATATTTTGGGCGGCGATAATACCACTAATTCTCCGGGCAAGTTCTGCCTTGACCAGTAATTCATCAGAATTTTCTAACTCTAAATCGGCGAATACATTGCCACTTCCTGCTTGTACTTTAATCGGGTGATTCATATTTTTACTGCTGATTGATGTAATGTTCGGAGTAATGTTCTTTGGCACGTTTAAGCCTTCCCTCGATTAGCTCAATATCCTGCTTAGGCGTGGCAATCCCTTTTTTTGACTTCTTCTGAAAAGCGTGGAGGACATAGACCACCCCCGCTAACTTTAAAGTGTAAACGGCTCGATAAGTGTCTCCGTCAAAATCTTCGACAACTTCAAGCACCCCAGCCCCCTTAAAGCCTTTGAGTGGTTTCGCAGACGGGTGCTTTTCACCACATTGAGCCAGATATAGCGCATAACCAACACCTTGCCGAACCTCCTCCGGGAACTCCTTTAAATCCTCAAGAGAACTGCCAACCCACTCAACTGGTTTTAGTAATTCACTCATGCCTCAATTATGCTACTTTTGGCATATCATGTCAATCCCTGAATCCTGCTAGACTGAACTTAAGAAACTGATGAAGCTAAGTTGATGAAAATTAAAGCCATTATTCATCCAGCAGAAGAAGGGGGTTATTGGGTAGAAGTCCCAGCCCTTCCCGGTTGCATTACCGAAGGTGATACCTGGGAAGAGGTCACGCAGAATTTACAAGACGCCGTTGAGGGTTGGCTGAGTGTTGCGAATAATAGCCGGAAAAAAACAGAGCCCACAGACGAAATTGTGGAAAAACAGGGCTGGTTTTTACAGAGAATTACAGGAAGCCACTAGATTTACGACAATCCCCCAGAACCCAAAATTCTCTCTATTCCTGTCCATAGTAATCAGGAATTAAAAATTGGCACTTTAAAGGCATTGATGAAAGTAGCCAATCTCACCGAGGAGGACTTGTGAAAAAAGACCCCGATTCAATTAACCAGCAATCATCCTAGCCTCTTTTGTGCCATAATGGTTTTATTTGAACCCGTGAGGGAGAGGTTGCTGCCCCGATGGGAGGAGAGGATGGGATAAGATACTGATGACGATGATTCGCGAGGTCACAATTCGAGGCTTCAAGTCCATTTACTCCGCCACCCTAGAACTTGGTCGAGTGAATTGCTTCATTGGGGCCAATGGAGCGGGCAAAAGTAACTTGCTGGAAGCTCTGGGAGTCTTAGGCGCGGCAGCTAATGGCGTGGTTGATGATGAAAGCCTGCTGCGTCGTGGGGTGCGGGCGGGCTTACCCAGGCTGTATAAAAGCTCTTTTGCGACCGATCGCACTCCGGCCCACATTGCCATTGAGGTCACCGGCTCAGGTAACGAAGCCTATCGCGTTTCTTTGCTCAACCCCCTCGATTCCCCTGAACCGGCTTGGTCCTATAAAACCGAAGTCCTCAGCGACGGCAATCAGGAAATTCTTTCTGATGGCATTCGCAACAAGAAGAACCTCAACCCCAAAGCGGGCTTGGCTGCCTTGCAGTTGGTGGAGTTAGACCCCCAGAATCCGGCGGCTCAACTGATGCAGCGCCTCCAGGAATTTGCCATTTACTGCCCGAACACTCCCACTCTGCGTGGCATTGTCCCGGACCAACAATCGCGCCTCCCCCTGGGTGTGAGCGGTGGACTACTCGCTGAAGGGTTTGCCTCCCTGCGCGAATATTTAGAGGGTAGAGGGGAAGAAGGTGAGGAGATTCTGGAGCAAGTGCTGGAGTTGATCGACTGGGTGGCTGATATCCAAACCACCAGCTATGGAACGAATCTGCTCTCGCCCAAGGTGCCTCGGACTAAGCTCCTCCTGAAATTCAGCGATCGCTTCATGAACCAAAGCCGCAACGAACTCACCGCCTACGATGCCAGCGAAGGCGCACTTTATGTCATCTTGGCGGCGGTGCTTTGCCTGTTACCCCAAGCTCCCCGACTGCTGGCGATCGACAATCTGGATCAAGCCCTGAATCCCCGACTGCTGGTCCGGCTGATTTCCCGTCTTGCGGGCTGGCTTCAGGATAATGACTGCGATCGCCAACTGCTGTTAACGGTCCATAATCCCGCCGCCCTCGATGGTCTGGACTTACTGGATTCTGAGGTGCGCCTGTTTGTGGTAGAGCGCAATAGCAATGGTCAAACCTGTATCCGTCGCCTCACACTCACCCCCGAACTTACTCAACTGAACCAGCAATATCCCCTCTCACGCCTCTGGATTATGGGGCATCTAGGAGCGGTGCCCAATGTCTGATCCGTTAAAAATTGCCCTAGTAGCCGAAGGGCCAACGGATTTGGAAGTGATTCAAGCCGCCCTTAAAGCCATCTTACCCGATCCATTTATCATGACCCTGGTGCAACCGGAAGCGACTCAACCGCAAATGGGATGCGGTTGGGGCGGTGTGCTGAAATGGTGTGACGCGGCGCAACAGAGGCATCATGGCTCCCTGGATACGGACCCCACCCTGATGAGCTTTGATGTGCTGATTATTCATGTGGATGTGGATGTATCGACGGGTGAATATGACAATTGTGGACCCGCAGTGACAGAATTAGCGCAGCAGAACAAGTGGGGAACTCTCCCCTGCTCACAGCCCTGTCCTCCCGTAGCTGATACGGTGGATGCTCTGATGATGGCGATTCAAAGCTGGTTAGGAGGGGCTACTCCTGGCGATCGGACGGTGTTCTGCCTACCTGCCCAATCCTCCGGTACCTGGTTAGCAGCGGCGGTACTAGCTCCAGGGCATCCCCTCCTAGCCCAAGGGGAGTGCAATGTCAATCTAGAGAATAGACTGGCAACCCTACCCAAGGGACAGCGCATCAAGAAAAACAAGCGAGATTACCAAGTTCATGGGCCAAGCATTACCCAGCATTGGACACAAGTCAAAGGACTTTGTACCCAAGCCGCCAATTTTGAGCAGACTGTATTAACGGTAGTCCGTTCCTTGGAGTAGGGGCTTGGTGCTTTTTCTCTAGCTCTGTCAAGGTGTATTTTTAGGGGCTTCGATGCGATCGCCTGAAAAGGGTGATGAGACAAAACCCTGACATGAGGTCAGTCATAAACCCTGTTTTTCTTATCAATATGTGCGCCAAAATAAGTTGAATCAAACTGATGTAATGGTTCAGCTTGACTATCGATCGCCCCAATTAAGTCACCGATTTTTTCAGATAACGGTTCCGCTTCAGGCTGGGGTTTTTCAAGTTGAGATAAAATCCAACTTTCGGGAGTTAACCCTTGTTTTTGGGCGACTTCTAGGATGGCTTGATAAGTTTTTTCAGATAGAATCAGGGTATGTTCTGACATAATTTTACTCAGTTAACCTGCTCCGATTTTAACTCTAATCCATACAAATGGCAACGATGCAATTCAAGCCCAAAAGTAGGGGCGTTACCAGGAAAATACCCAGGCTAATTTTTGCCAAATACTGCCATTCTCCCGAACCCGCCTTTACCCCGGTCAAGGGGCTGTGACTCTAAGCTATAGCAGTTCCCGGACTCATGAGGTACGTTTCAAAGCCCCTCTCCCTTTCTGGGAGAGGGGTTTGGGGTGAGGGCCGTACCTTATGGAGATGAGAAACGCTATAGGAGATTTGGGTTATTCCCATCATTTTTGGCAGAGGGTGACACAGCCTACATCTGCTTAAATCTTAGCAGCCACGAAAGCGATCGCCCTCCAATTGCCGATACCATATCCCCTACACTCAGAAACCTTCTGTCAGATGCAAAAACAGATTGCCCATCCCAAATCGAGCAACTGGTTAGAGCAAATTAGCGGCTCTTTCAAAGATGAACCGGCTTTTGAAGAAATCCTCGCATTAGGGCAAGCCATTCGCCGAGGCGATGAGTCCGTATTAGATCCCTCAGAAATCAAATGAGATATTTATTAGATACAGATGATCTGAGCATTCTGCAACGTCAATCTGGGGCAGATGATCACAATATTTTGGCACGAATGGCTCAATATACCCTCGATAATTTGGCGATTTCAATTATCACAATTCAGTAACCAATGCTGGGCTGTGATGCCTAGATTAACCGCCCTCGTTATCCCAATGAATTGGTTAAAGGTTATGAAATCATGGAACCGCTAGTAGCTGACTTTCAACGATTACCCATTCTCCCTTTTGATGCGATCGCCTCCCAAACCTTAGACCAGTTAAACTCACAACCGATTCAACTGGCTCAGATGGATGCGCGAATGGCGGCGATCGCGCTTTCTCAGCCAATGATTTGATTAACTCGTAATCATGGAGACTTTAGCAAAGTGGCAGGATTAGCAATAGAAAATTGGACAATTTGAAGTAGGGGAATGTAGATAGCGATCGCTCTTATTAAATTACTCTTCAAATCTAGGCGATCGCTCTCATTGTTCGGTGTTCTCTGTGTCCCTGTGGTGAAAAATCCCCAGGGTGATTTTATCGAGAAATAGAGGGGCGATCGATTATCAGAAATGGACCGATTTAACTCATTGCTTCAGAGTAAACCATCAGTCTTGAAGTTCAGGAACCCGATCGCTTTCATATTGTTCAATTAAAACACCGAGAATATCCATCAGTGAAGCCAGAGGATGTGCTTCATCTTCGCCAACTTCATCAATCAGGCGATCGAGCCAATCAACCAGATCTTGATAACTGGCTTCATCGCGGGGAATGACTAATTTAGTTGCTAGGGGCTGCCACAATTTTTGAGTTTCATCAATGCTCAACATTTTTACTCTCTCCATTTTCCTCGATCATACTCTGCATGAGTCAAAACTGCCCGAATATAAATTTTTTGTCGATTATAGTGAATCGCCGCTATTAACCGTACTTTGTTCCCACCAATATTAAACACTGTGAGGTTATCAACTTGGTCAGCACTGGGAAACTCGTTACGAAGTTCAACAAAGGAATTAAATGTTCCTGATTTCACCAGTTGATATCAACGAGCCAATGCGCTTTCTGTGTCCGGGTACTTTGCTGCAAATTCATTGAGCCGTTTGCGTGTGATAACGTGCATAATGAAACTCAGGGATATTACCCAATTATATCATCGGTTTTAATGTCTGCGTCGCGCTCCTTAAATTTCCTCTCCCAAGAACGAAAAAGGCGATTTCCTCTGCGAATCTTAAAGAGTTAGTCAGGAAGTAGGTTGGGTTGAGGAAGGAAACCCGATGCCCACAAATATTTACCCTAGAAACTCAACGATTCTCTCCGGGATGTAAAAGCGATCGCCCTCCAATTGCGGATACCATATCCCCTGAGACTCAGAAACCTTCTGTGAGAGTTTCTGCATCCTCACAGAGATTGTGCCAGAAAATCGGTTTCTGAGGTACAATTGCTGTAAACCAAAAATCTCAACCCTGCTTGTCCAGACAATATCTATATGAACAGTCAAGAAATCACTGCCATATTTGATGGTCAATCCTTGCAATTAGAATCGCCCTTAAACCTAGAAGTAGGAACAAGAGTCAGCACCCCCGGCTGAAGCACGGGGGCTTCCTGCCCCCCGCTTTCAGGTAGCTGACCAGCTTAAGCCTTAACTGGCTACGTTCAGAGCAAGAGTTAAAGTTCCTACCCTGGAATGCGTGCTAGTTCCAGGCACTAGAACCAAATCGTTAAACAGTCCTAAGGGGTTAAGACAGTGCGATTTGGAAAGTACCGACTCTGAACATTAGCGTTCGCGCAGCGTGCGCGTTAGCGCAAGCGCAAACATTACCCCGCAAGGGAGTCGGAGCCAACCATAGCTCCATGGAGGGGCAACCATACCCCTCCACCCCGCAAGGGGGTGCTGGCGGCTAAAGCCGCTTGAGTCGGTTTTCCTCTCCGCGATAAATCACGGAGCTTCCAACCCTCCCAGGAGTTTTACGTGAAAATTACTGTGGAAACCCTATTTGCCCCTAAAGACACCCCCAAGACATTTCTACAAACAGCCCAGTCCTTACAGTTACAAGGGAAGCCCGATTGGTCCGAGAACATTGACCAGTATCTATACGGAAACTCCATTACTGAGGATGATTGAAGTCTTTTTAGATACATCTTTTGCCATTGCTTTATCTTCCATTACAGACCAACATCATGGTAAAGCCGTTTAATTAGCCACTCAACTAGAACACGCCAACCCGGTTTTTATTATGGAGAGATAGCTAGTACAGCAAATCAGATGAGTGGTATTGACAGAGAAATATATATAGAAAACCGAACCAGTCTGATTGACAAACATTTACCCGAAACCGAAAAATCCCAAAGAGAACTGAAAACCGAAGGAATGGTCTATTTATTTAACGATCGCCAGACAATGGAGAGGGTGGGAGAGGAAATTAAGCAAAGAGGAGAAAGGACGGGAGCGGAAGATTCAGAAGACAAATACGAACGCTATGGATTATTTTTTGCCGAACCAATTGGGTATATCCTCAAATTAGATGGAACGAGAATTCCTCTCCACTATGGAGAAATAAAAATAAAAAAAAGCACAGGGAAATATCATGTCATACCTCGCACCAGACCGCGCACCACAAAATCCTGAAAACGCCAAAACGCAAATTACGACCAGAGAAGAAAAACAATGGGAGTTTGCCGAAATCTGGGTAGACCCTTGGCTTTCACCCCCTCATATTCTGATGTTAGTTAAAGAACAATCCGGTAAATTCTCGATTCAAAATCCGGCAGAAAACTATAAATCTATCTTTACCAGTGATACTTACGAAGAAAGTCAAATGTGGTTGCTGGAAGATGAATACGAACGAGTCACAGGTCGGTTTGGGCAACCGGAGTAAAAGCAAGGCGATCGCTTTTTGTTATAGGGGTAGGTTGGGTTGAGGAAGGAAACCCGATGCCCACAAATATTTACCCTAGAAACTCAACGATTCTCTCCGGGATGTAAAAGCGATCGCCCTCCAATTGCGGATAACATATCCCCTAGACTCAGAAACCTTCTGTCAGAGTTTCTGCATCCTCACAGAGATTTTGCTATAAACCCGGTTTCTTGGCATAAGTCAGAGCGATCGCCCATGCTAGAATTATCATAGACCGTAAGGCTGAATGCAGCGTAGAAGCATTAACGTTGAGGAGAATATAACCATGTCTGCAAGAGAACAATTAATTCGTGAGATTTCCCAAATCCCGGATCCTTTAGTAACAGAAGTGTTAAACTTCTTACTCTTCATCAAAGCCAAAAATCAACAAGATGATTCGGCGGCATCAAATTCAGAAACTCAAGAAGAACCATCTTTTTTAAAGTTTATAGATAAAATTAATTCTGAAATTATCGCAGAAGAAAACACCAAGCTACCAACGGACTTCTCCAAGAATATAGACCACTATTTGTATGGATCGCCCAAGGAATAAGCATGAAAAAAATCTTGGCGGATACAGGTTATTGGATTGCCTTACTACAGTCTGTTCAGAAATCATCTGATCACCTCTCAAAGTCCCTCTCCCTCTCTGGGATCCAGATTTAGGGTGAGGGCAATATATTAAGCGACTGGTGAACAAGCTGTAAATCCCGATGACGATCTACATCCCCAAGCTAGAAACATGGCAATTTATCTAAAAAATGTGTCTATTGTCACCAGTGAAATGGTGTTTACTGAATTACTCAATGCTTTTTCGGGAAAGGGACGTTTTTATAGAGAAAAAGCTGTGATATTTATTAATTACGCCTTGGATAATTCTGAAATTCAAGTTGTCAGTCAAACCAATGAACTCTTTAAAAGCGCACTTGAGTTATATCATAGCCGACCCGATCAAGCATGGAGTCACACAGATTGCACCTCATTTAAAATTATGTAACAACAAAATATATTAGAAGCACTGGCTTATGATAAACATTTTGAACAAGCTGGATTTGTTGCTTTATTGCGTTAGGGAATTACGCGATCGCACCCTATTTTTTCCCTCTCCTTGAACCCTGAAACCGGGTTTCTTTGGTAGGAGCGATCGCCTTCCAATTGCGGATACCATATCGCCTGAGACTCAGAAACCTGGCTGATGTGAGGGTTTCTCTATCTTCCCCAAGATGTCAACTAGAAACCGGGTTGATCGGCATTTCTGTGACCAGTAACAATGGTTAGTGTCATGATAACTCGTCTGATTTAACCTCCAAACTTCGTAGGCGGTTAATAGCTGCCGCTAATTCAAAACGTCGGAACATAGCTAAATCTCCCTGGGGAAAAGGACTAATGATATCCAAACCCTTTTCATCAAGATCTGCCATAACTTGATCAAGAATTTCTGGGAGAGTTTTTACCCCATCAATGTATCTGTTTTTAGCGTAAACCATCGCCTCAGCGATCGCCTTTAATTGGTCTTTAGACACCAACTGTTCCACCGCCGATAAATCCACATCCTCCGACCCAAAACTTACCTCATCCACATCTCGCACTTTCACCCGCACATCTCGCTTTCCACGACTAGGATCAAGACTTTCTGGTAGGGGAACCCGTGGCTTAATCTTACCAAACTTTTGACCCCCTTCTGAGGTGCGACCCGTGGTATATTCAGCGGCGATCGCCTTAGCTTTTTCGGTCAATTCCACTGGCTGAAAATTATCCATAGCTATCACCGTATCAGCCACATCAAAATAGTCGCCACTTCCCCCCATCACCAGAATAGTAGACACCCCATAATCATCGTATAGTTGTTTAACCTTATCAATAAAAGGCGTAATCGGTTCCTGTTCCTTCGCAATTAAAGCCTGCATTCGGCGATCGCGAATCATAAAATTAGTCGCCGCCGTATCCTCATCTACCAGTAACACCGGAGGAGTCCGTTTTTCTCCTAAAATTAAGGCTTCCAAGGCTTCCATAATATTAGCCGCTTGGGACGTGCTACCACTAGCATTTTCCGTGGAAAAATCAGTAGTCGATCGCCCTTGGGGAAGCTGATTAATAAAAGGTGAAATATCCACCCCCGCCACACTGCGACCATCTTCGGCGCGCACTTTCACAGCAGCCGCGTCCGTCACCACAAATTCTCTGCCATCATCAGGGATATGGTTATAAACTCCCCTTTCAATAGCTTTAAGAAGAGTCGATTTTCCATGATATCCACCCCCCACAATTAGCGTAATTCCCCTAGGAATACCCAAACCCCTAATCGGTCCCGCGTTGGGTCGGTTTAGTTCAACTTCTAAGGAACCCGGAGACTGAAAAGCGATCGCATTTTCCCTCGATAAGGGGCGGTCATTCACCCCACTTTGGCGCGGTAAAATAGCATTATTAGCAATAAAAGCTACCAGGGAATGATCGCCTAATTGTTGTCGCAGACTTTCCGTATCTTCCACCGTTTCCACGTGACGCTGACAGGCTGCTTGGTCTAGGTTTTCGTATTTGAGGGCGCGATCGACAATAGCCGGAATATCCTCACATAACATAGCCACCGCTTGGCGACCCAGAATATTGCGACCCCTGGCTGGGAGTCCCACAAAAAAGCGAATTTCGATGCCTTTTTCCGACGCGGCGGCTATCGGTTTCCCCCGTTGTAGCGCCGGGTTTCCTCCTATGGTTTTCGGGGTTCGGTTAGCGACCTCCACTAAGTAGGCGGAAGTCCGCGCCAGCACTTCCTGACCAACCCTGGTAATCGCAATCATACCACTTTTACCCGTACCCCGACGACTGCTAATTTCATAAGCCGCGCGGTCAAACTGTCGGGTAAGATAGTCTCTTAGCGCCACTTCTCGGATCGGGTTTTTGTATAGTTGCGGCGGAAAATTGGCGATCGCTGGTGGAATTTGTACCCGAAATTTACTGGGGGAAGCAAAGGGATCGCCCTGGACATAATCAATAATTAGGGTAAAGTCGGGAAATTCATATTCACCCGATATATCTTTATAGGCTTTATAACCTCGGTTGTCGAGGTCTAGTAATTTTTGATGCAGATACTGTTTATTATTCATCGGCAAAGTTGACCATTCAAATATATATTATACCAGCCCTTCATGCCGCCATAATATTTTAGCAAATTCGGGGCTGTATCGTCCGCAATTTTTACCCTATTTCATCCGCATCTATATTTAGCTGTTTTTCGCCAATTTCTATATAGTTGTGATGGCCATAAATATAAGGAAATGTCCTCGCTGCAATTTTCACGAATACCGGAGGGGCCGGAAGTAGATGACTTAAACTAGCATCAAATTCGTTGTTGATTTCCCTCAACACTTTAATTTCTGTCTCTAGGGTATCTGATAATTTGTTGATTTTTGCCGATTGCTTGATTAATTTTTCCCAGATAATTTGGGCTTGGGTTTCATACATTTGAGATTGCTTGGCTCTCAGAGATGCTTGCAGATTTTTGACCTTCATTACAGCCACTTTAATATCTTGGTCAATATGCTGTAAGTTAACTGGCAGGTCAGCGATCGCTTGTTGTTCTTGGTGATGAAATTCGGTCATGGCTGCCGCTGATTTATCTTCAGGAAATATCAACTTTACCTGAAAATCTGACCGGATACGGCGGACGGCATGATATTCAGCGATCGCCTCATTTAATCTCTGATTAAGGCTATCCCATTCCTGTTTCAGTTCCCCCAGACTTTTCGCCATAATTTTACCTCTAATTTTATCGACTAATCACAGGGTTGTAAACTACTTAAAAGCACTACTATTCTATCAATAGCTTCTCGTAATTCCTGAGTTGATAAATTCGACTGATTCACTATGATAGCAAAAACCAACGGCGAATAACTCTCAGATTTTACATAACCCGCCAGAGAAGACATCCCTCTCATAGTACCAGTTTTTGCCCATACCTGACCCTGTGCTGGCGTATTTTGAAAGCGTCTTTCCAGAGTGCCACTGACCCCCGCCACCGGGATAGCATCTTGATAAATTTCCCAGTGGGGAGAGTTCCACATTACCCGCAAAGTTGCCACCAACACTTGGGGAGTAGCCAGGTTATGACGAGACAACCCAGAACCATCTCGCAGTACATATCCTGACCGACTAACCCCTAAATTATCTAGCACTTCCGCTATCATATTTAATCCCGAACTGGCTGCATCCAAACTAGGTCTTTGGACTCCCAAAGTTCTAACAATTGCCTCAGCAAATACATTGTTACTTTGCATATTTAAAGTCTTCACCAATTCCGACAATGGCGGTGATTCCACCCAGGCAACTTCCGGTTCCGAACGCTGAGAATAATTAGCCAGTATCCCCCTATTGACAGATATTTCTTGTTGTGATAATATGGTTGTGAATCCCTCCAAAAAGTTGGCGCCCGGATTAACAACAGCCGCAAAAACATTTTCTGGTTCCGCCCCAATATGCAACTGCCCAGACACCCGAATAATCGGTTCCGTAAAAGAGCGCCCAATCGCTACAAATTCAGGTTCTGTAGTGCTAACAGTCCGGGTTTGATTATCAATTTGCCAGCCGATTCCTTGTTCAGGTCTAACCCAGGTTACTCGTAAAGGTTGCCCCACATTTTCAGTCGGCCAGAGTTTTAAATCTAGGGAATTTTGATGTAAAATCAGACTATTAACCGGGGCTCCATAACCCGCTTGTACATCTTCCCATTCCCAGTTAGGATTGACAGTCATCCCCGGAAAATATCCGTCCTTAGCCACCAAGGTATCAATTTGGGAAATACCGCGATCGCGCAATTGTTGGGCTAAACTTTCCAGTTCAGTATTAGTAATGGTCGGGTCACCTCTTCCGACAATATAAACATTGCCATTGCCACTACTATAAACAGAAGTACGGATGCGAAAATCTGGCCCTAGTGTTTCTATACTCGCCACCGTAGTTAAGAGTTTAATCGTCGAGGCGGGGAGAAAAAAACGCTCCGAGTCCAGACTATATAAAACTTGGCCAGAGTCTAGGGACTCAACCATAATTCCCCAGCGGGAACGAGAGAATTTGGGGTCAAGGGCGATCGCATTAATTTCAGTTTCTAGTACCGCTGGACATATAGACCTAGGTTCGTTGGCCATAACCGGCACAGAGAAACTGATCAGAGTCGAAAAGAGAGCGATCGCAATTGATTTCATAGTCCTTATTTGGAGAATTGCCACACAGATGTGGAAATATATAAACTGTCAGTATTAATTTAATACATATAACCGTCGTGAAAATTTTTGTTTACCATACCCCCGAATTAACTCCTACAGACAGCATTCCCGATTGTGCGATCGTTGTTGATGTACTCCGAGCCACTACCACCATAGCCACAGCTCTGAACGCAGGGGCGGAAGCCGTGCAAGTCTTCAGCGATATCGATGAACTCATGGAAGTCAGCGAAAAATGGCCCGCCGACAAACGCCTACGAGTTGGTGAAAGGGGGGGGCAAAAAGTCGAAGGTTGTGACCTAGGTAATTCTCCCCTCAACTGTACCCCAGAAGTGGTTGAAGGTAAACGACTCTTTATGACCACCACTAACGGGACCCGCGCCCTCCAGAAGGTTCAGAATGCCCCCGTAGTAATCACATCAGCTTTAGTAAATCGCCGAACCGTCGTAGAATATCTAATGACCACCAAACCAGAAACCATCTGGATAGTAGCATCAGGTTGGGAAGGTAGCTTTTCCCTAGAAGACACCGCCTGTGCCGGAGCCATTATTAATAGCTTGTGTTCAGAAATGGGTTATCCCATAGATAACCTAGGGGGGAATGATGAGGTTTTCGGTGCTGTAGCCCTTTATTACCAATGGCAAAATCAACTATACAAACTCATGAATACCGCCAGCCATGGTCAACGTCTAGCACGTCTCGAATGCTACGACGACCTGAAATATTGCGCTGACACAGACATTGTAACCGTGCTACCCATCCAAAGCGAACCAGGGGTCTTGATTAAATCGAAAATGAAAATGCAGAGTCTTCAATATTGGATTGAACAATCCCTCCCCTTATAGGCTGTTTATTGATGGCTAAGAAAAATTCTCTGGCTATTAGATCATAAATAATTGATGAATTACTCCCCTCTCTGCCTATGGGAGAGGGGTTGAGCGTGAGGGTTGGAAGTATGCTTGATTAGGAAAGACAGGTTGATATTCTATGAGCAGCAACTGAAAACCCGGCTTCCGCAAAGAAACCAGGTTTTCTGTTGTCACAATGTTTTAATTAGACTTATTGTGCATCATCAGTTTCCGACTGCTGAAAAGCCTTAGCAGTTTTCTCTTGAGCCAACTTGAGAATCAGCACGCCGAGAGGAGGCAGACACAAATCAAGGGATTGGGGATAATTATGGAACCACCACTCATCAGTCCATTTTCCGCCCAAATTACCCATATTGCTGCCACCGTATTCACCAGAATCGCTATTAAACAACTCCGTATAGAAGCCGACTTCGGGAACGCCGACGCGGTAATGGCTATGGGGTTGGGGAGTGAAATTACAAACCACTACCACAAACTCACCTGTATCCTTAGAACGGCGGATAAAAGAGACCACACTATGGCGGTTATCGCTACAATCAACCCACTGGAACCCGGCTTCCGCAAAGTCCTGGTCATAGAGAGCCGGTTCACTGCGGTAGAGAGTATTTATATCTTTAAAAAAGCGCTGAATCCCTTTGTGTGCATCAAACTGCAACATTTCCCATTCCAAGGTTCCCCAAGCATTCCACTCCTTCCATTGAGCAAACTCCATCCCCATGAAGATAGTTTTCTTACCAGGGTGAGCAAACATATAGGTAAATAAAGCGCGGACATTAGCAAATTTTTGCCAATCATCCCCTGGCATTTTACCGAGAATATTGCTTTTACCATGTACGACCTCATCATGAGACAAAGCCAACATGAAATTCTCGCTGTGGTGATACCACATACTAAAGGTAATGTTATTTTGGTGGAACTGGCGGAACCAGGGGTCCATGTGGAAATAATCCAACATATCGTGCATCCAACCCATGTTCCACTTGAGGTTAAAGCCTAAACCACCGACATAGGTTGGCCAGGAAACCATTGGCCAGGAAGTGGATTCTTCAGCAATGGAGAGGATACCAGGGAAGTAGCTAAAAATGACATGGTTAGTCTGGCGAATGAAGTCAGCAGCTTCGATATTTTCACACCCGCCATAATCGTTAGCGACCCATTCCCCATCTTCCCGACAATAGTTGAGGTAAAGCATGGAAGCGACAGCATCAACCCGAATACCATCGATGTGATACTTCTCAAACCAAAACAGAGCATTAGCTACCAGGAAGTTACGGACTTCATTACGCGAGTAATTAAATACAAGGGTTCCCCATCCTTTGTGTTCACCTTTGCGGGGGTCTCCGTGTTCGTAAAGGTGGGTTCCGTCAAAGAATGCCAACCCGTGACCGTCTTTGGGGAAGTGACCAGGTACCCAGTCCACAATTATCCCAATACCGTTTTGGTGACACTTATCTACGAAGTACATAAAATCTTCGGGAGTGCCAAACCGGGAAGTGGGAGCATAGTAGCCTGTAACCTGATAACCCCAGGACCCATCAAAGGGGTGTTCGGCAACGGGTAGAATTTCGATATGGGTAAAACCTAGTTCTTTGACGTAGGGAATCATTTGATCGGCCATTTCCCGATAGGTAAAGAACCGACTACCGGGATCCAGTTCTACGGCCTGTACAGGAGGCTCAACGGTTCCATCGGGTAATGTGTGGGGTTCAGAAAAGGGAGCGCGATTCCAAGAACCTAGGTGACATTCATAAACAGAGACGGGGTGTTCGAGAGGGTCGGTATTCCGCCGCTTCTCCATCCATTCGTCATCGTTCCACTTGTAGTTATTTAACTCAGCTACAATTGAGGCGGTTTTGGGTCGGACTTCCTGTTGGAAACCGTAGGGGTCGGATTTTTCGTAAATGTGACCCTCGAAGTTTTTGATTTCGTATTTGTAGGCTTCTCCTACACCAATTTCAGGAATAAAGAGTTCCCAGACTCCGTTACCAAATTTCCGCATTTGGTGTTTGCGACCATCCCAGTGGTTAAAGTTCCCCAGAATTGAGACGTTGCGAGCGTTGGGAGCCCAAACGGCAAAGTAGACCCCATCCACGCCATTTAAGTTCATGGGGTGAGCGCCGAGTTTTTCGTAAATACGATGGTGATTACCTTCGGTGAATAGGTGAATATCAAAATCGGTTAATTTGGGGGAACGGAAAGCATAGGGGTCGTGGGTGACGCGCTCGTGTTCCCCTTCCTTGAAGCGCAGTTTATAGTTTTTCAGTTCGGGAATATCAATAACACACTCGAAGAAGTGGGGGTTATGAACGGAGTACATGGGGTACTCTTTCCGTTCTTCGGGTAGTACAACCCATGCTGCATCAGCGGTGGGGAGATAGGCTCGCACGGCCCATAGGCTTTTTCCATCTTTCTCAATTTGATGGGGGCCTAGGACTTCAAAGGGGTCGTGGTGATGGTTCCAAACAATCTTGTCAATCTGATCTAATGCTATGGTCATGGATATCAAACGCTCTACAACAAAAAGATTACTAGAGTTAACACTGATACATTTACGCGACATTTTTCCGGTTGTTCCCGGACAATGCGACGATAGCACTATTACCCGTTAAGATAACAGAGGCGGTATCCCGCAAAGCTTTTAGAAAGATTCCAAAAGCACCGTTTCAGTCCCGTGGTAGAGTGAACCCGCACTCAGGACATCGGAACACTTTTGAGCCATCTAGCTGGGAATGGACATGACCACAGTGAGTACAGGTTTTGCTGGTGTATTCTTCGGTCACATCTACAACTGTGGTTCCAGTTATTTCCGCGCTTATGTCTCAGGGTTAGTTTGAATCGATAATGCGCCCATGTCAGCATGGCGCGGGCAGTCTTAGACCTGATTAGACGCTTCACCTTGGCAACCATATTGGAAGTCTCGAAGGTGGGCCAAAAAATCCGGCTGTGTTATGGGATGGCCAGGGATGCGATCCAATCAACCAAGGGGTTGAAGTCCTCACCGGGTAGTCCCCACGCCCATTTCAGCTCTATTTCATACCCGAAGGTCTCGCACCATACTTGGTATTATACCGTATTGCCGTAAAATGTTAACCTAATTTGAGATTAAATCATGCTCCCACAAATTCAATTTAATGGGATTTCTTCGACTGCCAGCACAGAAACGCGGTTCTGAACCTACAGTCCCTAGATCGAAAAAGGCATTTAGGCTATGGGGTAGCCAGCCAGGTTTCGGTGTGTGTTCTGGAGGCAGCACACAACCACATTGGTCAACTGTCAGCTAGATCATCGGTTCCAATCAGCCTTAATTCCTCGATCGCCAATTGGCTAATTGCTCGGTGAATTTGAGCCGCGATCAGGTCCCAGGAGTTTCCCCCCAAGTATTGCCGTTACAAAATCGGGCATTTGGATTGGTGGCTAATTTAACACAAGTATACAAAGCTGGGTGAAACTTGGGACATTTAATTTATCAGCCAAAATTAATTAATTGTTCAAGATATACCAGAGCATATCATCTGTGGTACTATAACAGTAGGTTTTTGTGGTTGCCGGATCAGGTCTGGGCAAAACTAAGTAACTAAACATTGTGATCAGGTGTAAGTGATGGCTGTTGCGTTTAAACCCCGCCGCCCCAGTAAACGGGTCGAGGTGAACCCTTTTGTTGTAGTCCAAAATCCTCACAATGTGGTTTCTCTCGATCGCATTCGTCAGAACCGGGTCAAACCGGCTCCCTACTCCCGACAGGAACCTCCCATCAGCACCATAGAGGCTCAAACTACAGTGGTGGAAGTTCTGCCCAGGACGCAGGAACTACCCCTATGGTTAAAATCTCTAATTACTGTTAAACAACTGTCATCGATCGCAGCCTGTGTTTTGATGGGGGGTGCTATGACTTTCTATGGGCTGAAGGTTTATGGGGAGTCTCGCTGGACAGGACAATATCCGAGACTAGAACATCTGCGACAACAAGAGCAACAACTGCGCCTGGCTAAGGAAATACTCAAACATACTATTGTAGAATCGGCCGGTGACCCTGATGCGGGTTTGGAAATTCCTACCCCTGATAATATTATATATGTGCAACCAGCCCCTCCGCGTCCAGCTACGGGGCGAGAACTTTCCTCGATTGTCAATCCTCCCTGGTCTTCGCCTCCTCAAACAAATCGGCCTTTGGCTTATTAGCAGTCAGGTAATGCTTCTCGACCCATGATAGGAGTGCTTCTGGGACAATGGCGCGTAAAGATCGAACACAGTTGGTTAATACTAGCAGGGTGAAATAGCCAATGGCTTCTTCTGATTATTCTTCGGGTTCGAGTCGATCGCATGAATCTGGTTTTTCTTCCCGTGGTAATCGTCAACCATTACGGGGCAGAATCAAGAAGCGATACAGCCAAGGCGACACTATGCGATCGCCAGGTTCTGCTAGTGTTTACCATCCCCCAAAAAATCTAATCTCTAAACCCTCTAGCAGAGTCTCCCACAGGAGGCCAAAGCCGATTAAGTCCGCTAAATGCAGTCCGGTTCGCCTGTACTTGGTGTGGTTAATCCTACTGGCGGGAATTTTCGGGCTAGGTATTCGCATATTTCATCTGCAAATCATCGAAGGTCCTTTTCTGCAAGAAAAAGCTGAATATCAGCAACAACAGCGTTCTCTACCGTTTATTCCCCGTCGTCCCATTAGCGATCGCAATGGTACAATTCTGGCTTTTGATCAGCAGATATATACCCTGTATGCTCACCCAGTTTTGTTTAAAAGCCCGCCGGAGGAAATCGCCCAGCAACTAGCCGGAGTAGTGGTAAGGACTGATCTAAGCAGTCCCACCACTCAGGAACTGCTGAATTTATTTAATGTAGCCCAGAGTGGTCTAAAGGTGGCGGATGGGTTATCAGAACAGGTGAGGCGCAGGATTCTCCGATTACAGATTGATGGCTTAGAATTAGTTCCTGAGCGGCGGCGACTTTATCCCCAACAAAATTTAGCTGCTGATGTTGTCGGTTATGTAGACAAAGAAGGCCGAGGTCAAGCCGGAGTTGAGTATAGTCAGGAAAACCTGCTTAAACGTAGTATGCCTTCCCTGCTGTTCCAACGGGCGGTAAATGGCGCATGGGTTCCCTCTCAACTGGCTGGGGGTTTTATCCAAATGGATGACCTAGAATTGCGGCTAACCATTGATTCTCGTATGCAGCGCATTGTCCGCAGCACCCTAGCGGAACAGGTGGAGGCTTTTAACGCCAAACGGGGAACTGTGATTGTTATGGATGCCGAAGATGGTTCTATACTTTCGTTGGTGAATGAGCCTTCTTATGATCCTAATCATTACTATAAGTTTGACAAGGAACTATTTAAAAATTGGGCTTTGACGGATTTATATGAACCCGGTTCTACCTTTAAGCCGATAGCAGTGGCTTTAGCTTTAGAGGCTAAGGCGATCGCACCAGATAGTTACATTAATGATGAAGGTAGCATTCAGATCGGACCTTGGACTATCTCTAATGCTGATTATAGTTCCGCAGGTGCTAGGGGCAATGTGTCGATTACCGATATCGTCAAATATTCGAGTAATATCGGCGTGGTGCGGATTGTGCAACGCCTGGACCCAAAAGTTTATTATCAGGGTCTACAGCGTCTAGGTATGGGGAAAGTCGTTAATGTTGACTTACCCTTTGCGGCGACTGGTCTGCTGAAAAGTGCTGAAGACTTTGTGAATGTACCGATTGAGATTGCTACCAGTTCCTTTGGTCAGGGATTGTCGATTACTCCTCTGCAATTAGCCCAAATCAATGCTACTTTAGCCAATGGTGGTAAGTTGGTAACACCCCATGTCGTACAAGGGTTGTTTAATAGCCAGGGACAGTCCTACTTGCAAACTTCCATCCCACAACCGGAGCAGGTTTTTTCCGCAGAAACCGCCCAAACCGTTTTGGAGATGATGGAAACTGTAGTTACGGATGGGACTGGTAAAAATGCCCACATTCCCGGATATCGCATTGCTGGAAAAACCGGAACTGCTCAAAAAGCTAGTTCTACGGGTGGTTATTATCAGGGGGCTTATATTGCCAGCTTTGTTGGTATTATCCCCGTGGACAACCCTCGCTATGTAGTTGTAGCGGTAGTGGATGAACCAGAAGGGGGAAGTGGTGGATTGGTGGCTGCTCCCATTGTTAGGTCAGTAATGGAGGGGCTGATTAAAGTTGAACAGATACCCCCATCTAAGTTTTAGTGGGACTTCACCAGGCTATATGATTAAATTTGAACATCCATCGACCTGATCATGTCATGAAGCTAATATTTTTAGGTTCGGGTTCAGCCTTTACCGTGGGGGCTGATAACTTTCAATCTAATATGATGCTGGTAGCAGAAAATAATCGGAAACTGTTGATTGACTGTGGGAGTGATCTGCGACATTCTCTGTATCAGTTGGGATGGTCTTATCGAGATGTTACTGATATTTATATTAGCCATATTCATGCTGACCATACGGGAGGCTTGGAATATATGGGGTTTACGACTAAATTTGACCCTAATTGCTCACGCCCTAAACTTTACCTGAGCCAAGAACTGGTTGACCTGGTATGGAATAATTGTCTGGCGGGAAGTATGACTTCTATTGAAGATGATTTGGCTACATTAGAAACCTATTTTGATATTGAACCGATTTCTCCGGGGTCTGGTTTTACTTGGGAAGGGGTTGATTTTACTTTGGTTCCTACTATTCATATTCAAGACAAATATCAGGATGTTCCTAGTTATGGTCTGAGTTTCTCCGTGGGGGGAGTTGAGGTGTTTTTGACTACGGATACTAAGTATTGTCCGCAAAAATTGCAGGGTTTTTATGAAAGTGCTAATCTGATTTTTCATGATTGCAATACGGCTCCAGTTACTGGGGGTGTTCATGCTCACTATCAGGAACTTATCACCCTACCCGACAAGATTAAAAATAAAATTTGGCTGTATCACTACCCGCCAGGTTCGCTGCCTAATCCTCAACAGGATGGCTTTCAAGGGTTTATTAAACGGGGGCAAACTTTTGTTTTTGAAGATGGTAAATTTTTGGTAGAAATGCCAACTAAATAATGGGGGTAATGGGTGATAGATAATGGGTAGCACACCGCCGCCCCTGGTCTGGGGTGGATGGTGTCCATGGCCCTAGGCTTTTTTCGGCAATTGCTGAAATTCCAGAAAAGAATCGATATACTCGTTGGAAGCGTCGAATTTAACAGCATGAAACATAACCCCAACCCCACTTCGGAGTTCTCGGAGTCGGCGGAGGAAATTCCTAATCAATTTGATATCATTGTGGTGGGAAGTGGTGCGGCTGGACTCTATGCCAGTCTTTGCATTCCGCCTCATTTGCGCGTCGGTTTAGTTACTAAAGATAGCCTGGGAAGTGGCTCTAGTCCCTGGGCTCAGGGTGGCATTGCGGCGGCTATTTATCCCCCAGATACGCCAGAATTACACCTGGAGGATACTTTACAGGCGGGGGCGGGATTATGCGATCGCCAAGCTGTACAGTTTTTGGTAGACCATGCGGCGGAGGCGATCGAGTTTTTAGTGAATTTGGGTGTGGACTTTGACCGCACTGGAGAAAAATTAGCCACTACCCTAGAAGCCGCCCACTCTTATCCCAGGGTTCTCCACTCCCGCGACACTACGGGAAGGGCGATCGTTGATGTCCTCATGGCTACGGTATTGAAACGCCCTAATATTCAGGTGGTTTCTGGGGCGATCGCTTTAAGTATATGGCAAAATCCTCAAACTGGGCGTTGTCAGGGTGTTAGTGTCCTGTATCAAAGTCAAATTCGCTGGCTACAAGCTAAGGCTGTCGTATTAGCCACTGGTGGCGGCGGTCAAGTTTTCGCCAAAACTACTAACCCTGAAGTTAGCACCGGAGATGGCATTGCGATCGCATGGCGAGGGGGGGCTGCGGTCCGAGATTTAGAATTTTTCCAATTTCACCCCACAGCCTTAATGAAACCCGGCGCACCCCATTTTTTAATCAGTGAAGCTGTGCGAGGAGAAGGGGCTCATTTAATCGATCGCCAAGGGCGGCGTTTTGCCTTTGACTATCACCCAGCCGGGGAATTAGCCCCTAGAGATGTCGTGAGTCGCGCCATTTTTATGCACCTACAAAAAACCTCAGATCACCCCGCTGAGGATAATGTGTATTTGGATATGCGACCCATACCACCAGATCAAATTCGCCATCGTTTTCCGAATATTATTAACGTCTGTCAACATTGGGGCATTGATGTCTTTAATGAACCTATGCCTGTGGCTCCTGCTGCCCATTATTGGATGGGAGGTATTACCTGTGATTTAATGAATCGCACCTCTATGCCAGGGTTATATGCCATTGGAGAAACTGCCAGCACCGGAGTTCACGGCGCTAACCGTTTGGCTAGTAATTCCCTATTGGAGTGTTTGGTTTTTGCTTCTCAATTATCCAAAATTGAAATGGATTTGACTGACCATAAATATATCGATTATACACCTTCCATGATATTGGTGCAAGGTAAATCTGATTATGCTCAAGAATTAGAGAAAATGGAGGAAATTCGCCACAGTTTGGCGGCTTTGATGTGGGAAAGTGCCGGAATTTGTCGGACCCAAACCGTCCTAGAAGCAGCTATCCCCATTGTTTTAAATTGGCGCAAGGAGTTGCAAAAATTACAAATCAGTAAATATTTGCTGACCATGAATCCTCGGCAAAATATGCAGTTATTATCTCCTGAATCGGGCAAAACTTTGAAAGCGTTGGCGGAAACTTTCAACCTGTTAGATATCGGATATTTGATTCTGCGAAGTGCCACTTTTCGCAAGGAAAGCCGAGGGGGACATTACCGCCTAGATTACCCAGAAACTAGCCCAGATTGGCAAATTCATACTGTGAATCGGGTTAATCTACCGACGAAATGATTAACCAGGATTAGCCATCCCATTAGTAGGAGAGGGTTAATCCATGGCGATACTCATTTAGGAGTCGATTAATCTTGGGCGGTCACATTCTCATAAACCCCCTTATCTCGCTTGACTAGCTTGGTAAACCCCGCATTTCTGTAATCAGCATTAGAAGTGGGAATAGACAGCATGGGTGAACTCAAGAGGCGACGGACGGGTGCATCTTCTGGGGTATCCCCCACTTCACAACCCGCTAACTGACAAACCTCGCCCCAGGTTTTCACCTCCCGATTGATACTGTGCATCACCTCAATCTTGCGGTTATTGCTAGGACACAAATAATCGTAGATTGGCATAGCAGTTTTCTCAAACAGATAAAGAAGCCCTATATTCATTTTTACCATAAAAACTTAAAATTTACATAAAATTTGAACGACACGGCCCTATTGATGATAATCTATGTCGTAGCGATGAAGCCCCACCGGGGTTAGGGATGATTTACGGACTCTGGTGGGTCTCAACCCTGGTCTGGTTGTCTGAGATCTAGTTTTAAGGAGAAATTTAGATGAGTGATTTTAAGCCTACCCCGGAGACGGATTTAACCACTACTCAATTATTAGACCGATATCACATTAATGATACTAGCCTCCTCAAAACCTGGGCAACACTGCACGGATTAAATGGCAATCGTAGCACCTATTCCCCTCAAGAAATCGATTTGCTGGATCATGTTCATCATCACCTTCATAATTTGGGGATGACTATTGATGAATATCAAAATCTACTTAACCGCCGTCCTTATCGTACTAATTATCAGCCTCCACAACCTGTTAATAATTCCTCTCATTCCCCCAATTCCTCGGCGGAAACTACCCCGACATCTGATGATGAAATGGTGGATGGTGCGGCGGCTACCGTTGACCTGTTAATGGCTCAATATTCCGAGGCGATCGAATGTGTCGGAGAACGCATTGCCGAACACTTTATTGATGAATTAGATGCCTCGGTTATGCGACATTTGGCGAAAAAAGTCCAGGAACGTCAGGCGATGAAATCTGGTCAGCCTAATCGTTTTTTGCGGACTATTCAATCGGTTTTAAAGCCTAGCAATAATCCCAGGTTGACTGATGCTAAATCGGAACCCTGGGAAATGGAAAGTAATCATCGTTTGGGATAAGTTATGATTAATCAGGCTGATATCCCTAAAAACGTCGATGGGGAATTGGCACTGTAGACCATCGATTTGTCTGATTTTCTAAACGTGCTAATCTCCAGATTCTACCTTGGGCTTGTCTTTGTAGGTAAATCTGAAATCGGTTCTGCTGTTCCCGCCACCAGCGATCGCTAAATTTAACACTCAGGTTATAGGTTCCCTCAACTTTAAATCCTTGGAGGTTGTTAATCATTATTGGTTCCATATTCGAGATGGCTACCCGTGTGATTTTAAATGATTGGGGAGACCTGGCAAAATCTGATTGTAGCTTGAGTTGTTGATGGATTTCTTTAATCTGTATGGTTAGGGCTTGTTGAATTAAGGTGGGTGTTGGTGTTATTCCCACCGGAGAACATCCCCATAACGTCAATGCTAATAAAGGTATAATTACAGTGATTATAGGTAATTTCCTGGTAGGGGTAAATTTTCTAACCCACAGGCGATCGCTCATTTTAGCCCAAAATTTCTCAATACTGTTTACAGACTGGGATCTGCTCCCATCATCTTACCCTGGAAAATTGCCTAAAATTATGTTATCATATAACAGTGATCATCACCATACCATCCATAAAATGAAAACCACAACCCCTAGGCGGAAGGTCGCCAAATTAATCAACATTTTAGGGCTATTTATGGCAACAGTGGCTATATTGGTGTTTGCTGCTAGTGAACCCGGAAAAGCGAGTAACTGTTTAAATTCCAGCCATTGGGTAGCCGCCTATAATAACCGACAAGTTAATCATACACATATTTTTTGTGGGGAGCTGAATCAACGGGGGAGACTGGTAGGATTTCATTCGCGTCCTGGGGGAAGAAATCCCTCCACTGTTGCCAGATTTAACATTACCCAACCCGCCAATAGTCAGGGTATTTACGCAGGAGAATGGACTTATCAAGGGTCATCTCAAGCCACCAAATTTTCGACTATGTTTCCCGATCGCTGTACTCCCACACAGGTAATTAACTCCATTGCTCACGCCGCCGACAATAGGATATCATGTCCTTCTAACGCTCCTAATTGGGCTTGGTGTGGCTATAATAGCCCTAGCGGCGGAGATAATCGGTTTTGTCAGGCTAATGATGGCAGCCAATACGTCGTCGTTGGGGCTACTAATTCAGATGGTAAAATTAACACAGGATTTCCTTTAAGGTTGTCAAGATGAGTATGGAAACTAATTGGGACTGGTCAGAGTGGAAACAACAAAGTAACGCCCACCGCCTGGTAGTGGAATTTTTAACTTTGGATGTTCAAGATAACTGCGAATATGTTAGGCATATCTGCAATCAAATTGCGGCGTTAGAAAATGGCGAAATGGCTGATTGTATCTGTT
The DNA here is from genome assembly GCF_012516315.1 of Limnospira fusiformis SAG 85.79. Classification (NCBI taxonomy): domain Bacteria; kingdom Bacillati; phylum Cyanobacteriota; class Cyanophyceae; order Oscillatoriales; family Sirenicapillariaceae; genus Limnospira; species Limnospira fusiformis. Next base: position 6,253,898 of record NZ_CP051185.1, read on the forward strand.
CTGGTAATGCTTATTATGTGAGTTTGTCCCCCCAAAATGTGACCATTGAGAATTTGATTATAGATGATGAACCCATCGAAACTATCTCTCTCAATGAGTTTAAACAGGCTATTTTATGCTGGCAAGAAAAACTTGAAAGTTAGATGAAATAATGGGGGATAAACTGGCTAGTATTCTGGGTGATGGGGGTACGATCTTCTCGAATACCAATCCCGGCTGCTTCCCCACCGATAACCCAAGAACCCAGCACCGGATAACAACCTTGAAATTCTGGGAGGGGAAAGTAGGCTTGATAAATCACGGGTACATCTTGATATATCCCTGGGGTTTGATAAGTGCGATCGCCATAATAAATGCTAATATTAGCACCCTCTCGGGAGAAAATAGGTTTACTGATGTAGGGATGTCGCAGGGGGCTAGAATCGAAATAAGCAGGTAATAAATTAGGGTGATCTGGAAATAATTCCCAGAGAATTGGTAAAATCGCCTTATTGCTGAGAATCATTTTCCAGGGTGGTTCTAGCAATTGCATCGGTTCATTCAGCAGAAACTGGCTAAATTCATCATCAACTATCCACTCCCAAGGGTAGAGTTTAAACATTAACTTAATTGGCTTATATTCCCAATCACAAAAACACATCCTATGAGAATCCCAACCCACTTCATCTATATATAGATGTTTGGTTTCAAAACCTGCTTGCATCGCCAAATCTCTTAAATATTCAACAGTCCCCAAGTCTTCCTCTGTATCCCGTTCGCAGGTGAAATGTAGATACTTTCCTTGTGGGGGTGAATTTTCGTAAATTGTCTGGAATTGGGCTAGTAATTTTTCATGAATTGAGTTAAACTGATCAGCATCAGGAAAAACCTCTTCTAACCACATCCATTGTACCACACTGGCTTCTAACAAAGCCGTCGGAGTATCGGCATTATATTCCAGTAATTTGGGGGGGTTAACGCCATCATAAGCCAAGTCAAACCGACCATATAAACTCAGGTCTTCCCGCGTCCAAGACCGACAACATAGTTCAAAAAAATCTGGGTCGATTGACAGTTGCTGATAACGTTGTTCCGACACAATACAATCAACGGCTTCTAAGCAGAGTTCGTGTAGTTCCTGGGTAGCCGCTTCTATTTCGTCAATTTGTTCGCTGGTAAATTGATAACAAACCCTTTCGTTCCAATACAATCCATCTAGTTCGTAGAAATGAAATCCCACCTCGTCGCATTTGTCTTGCCAGTCAGAACGAGGTGTGATTGAAATACGCTGCATTTTTGAACTTACCATAGTCTGATTACTAGAATATGCTATCAGAGGGGGTTTGTCAAGGGGAAAATCTTAAAAAAACCTTAAATTCCTCAGCCTTGATGGTTATCGCTTTTTCAAGTAGTTATTATACCACTCAAGTAACCCACCATTGATAGAACCGACCACACCACCGACTAGCAGGAAGACGAAAAGACTCCAAAATAAGGCAGAAATTCCGGGATTTAAGATATATTGATTTTGGTCATCTTTCACCAGGAAACCTTGTTCAATATGACCGGAAACCGCCGAAGCGACAATACCTCCCGCACCCAGTCCAGCCCCGAGAATTTGGATGGTGTGTTCTAAGGAGCGATCGCATTCTGTTTGTTCAATTTCTACTAATCCGCGAATGGTGTTAATCAGTTCTGAAAACAAGTCTTGTCCGGGGATTAAATACTCTAAATCGACTTCTATTTGTTCGATAAATGTACTTCTGGCTTTGGCTTGAAACTCATGCAAAAAAGGCAAGTCATCTTCAGGTAAGGCGATATCTTCCAGTTCTTTCACACAGGTTTGATAGTTTTTTAAGTTGGTTTCAATGGTGTTTAAGTGGAGTTTAATCTCTTGAATATGGTTGAAATATTTAAAGGATAGTCGGGGTAGTTTGGTTAATTCCTGCTTTAAAATCTCTAGTTTTGGCGGGGTGGGTTCTGGTAATTCCTCAAGGATTTTGAGATGGGGGGATAATTGTTGATAGAGTTGTTTCGCCTGTTGATTACACCAACGGGACTGGCGATAAGCATAGAGGATTTTATGGCGACAACATAATAGATGAATCAAGGGTTCATAATATACCCCTTGGCTTTCTAACTGTTGAGTTTCCGGGGAATTATTCAACCAGATTAATAGATGATTGGTAGGGGTTTGATATTCAAAAATCGGACTCCCGAATAACTGACCCTCACTGGGGGGATGTTTTAATAAAAGTTCGGCTTCTGGGGTGGGAAATAATCCCCGAATACAAGCATTGAGGAAATGGCGATCGCTTTTATTTTCCGCCGCCATGGGTTCAGCCCAAAACAGGAGAGTTTGTCCCAAATCAGATTGGATAAAATCGGGATTTAAGCAATTGTGGGGATTGATAAATGTCTGCAATTCCGAGACTTTCACAACTGCTTCCGGTCGATAAAAAGTAATATCAACGGCGTAGGTATCATGAATTTGCAGCGGATACACTCCCCCCTGAATTTGAGGATAATTAGCATCCGGTTTCCCATAGAAATATAAAAAGGTATCTGGGTCAGGTTTCAACAGTGGGATATGGTCCGAGTTATTATCCGTTGACGCAAAATCAATTTTCCCGTCAGGTTTCTGGATTTGTTTAATCAAGTCTTTTAACTGAGGAGAACCCAATTTAATTCCCAATTCCCGGCATTTTTCCCACAGATGGTCTGATGTTTCAATGGGTTCATCTCCCGACTGCAAAATGTTTCGCAGTTGAAAGGCGATTAAGGTTAGCTTCGGGTTTTTCACAGTCTCTAACTGAGTATCGGCGACCATCTATTAATTATCAGTTGATGATTTCTTGGGGGGAGTTTGCTTAGTTGGCTGACTTTGCACAATGCTATTTTTTAATAACTCTTTAGTGATTCGAGGTTGGCTAGGAGTTGAAGAGAAGCTAGTAGTTCCGGCTAAACGTTGATCACTGGGTTCTGACTGCTGGCTATAAATATAGTTGTTCAATATTTGAAACTGACTATTCACAATATTATTATATTGTTCATACCACATAGATATAGCACTAGATAAGGTTTCAGTATCATCTGCTAAGGGTTCAATTAACTTAAGTAGTTCTTGACGTTTTGGGTCGGTAAACAATTGAGGCTGTTCCTGTAGGAGTTGGACAAAAGCGGCTAAGTTTTGTTCCTCAAAAGACATAGACTTATTTGAAAACGCATCATTATATCCATTGTATCAGATTTCTGGTTTGGGTGCGAATTTAGAAACCCGGTTTCTGGGACTTTGGTTAGATAGACAATGGGTAATCCCAGATGATAGAATAGGGTAGGGGGTGTCTCAACCATTAAAATTAGCTTTGCGAACCCCTAAAAATCCCCATTTATATAGTGCTTTGAGGAAAACAACATGACCGACTTAAAAGAAATCACTATTAAAGTTCCGATTGATATCGCCGAATATTATCGCCATGCTGACCAACTCGAAAAGCTACAGATAGAGACGAAGATTGCTTTTGTGCTAAAAAATCAATTGCTTTCCAGGACATCAGCGACAAACAAGCTGCGTCAAACCATGACAGAAATCGGAAAAAAAGCAGTTGATAACGGATTGACTCCCGAAATTTTAGCCAGTATTTTAAATGACATCGAATTTAGAAACCCGGTTTCTCAAAGAAACCGGGTTTCTGTAACTTTCCCCACCGCACAAAATGCCCCCCAGTAGTAGGGAGAAGCAAAGGGTTGATCATCTTTTATCTGTTGTAAAGACATCCTTAACTTCATTTTGTGGGCGGGTTTTATCCAATTTAATAAATCGGATTTCGTGACATTCCTTAACCATTTTTGGGCAGAATTTAAAGCGATCGCTACATTATATCCATCCCTTAATAATTCATAAAACCGAATCATTAATAACGCCGTGGAAATATCACTAACCGCCCAAAGGGAACTCACCACATTAGTCGAACCCGCCACCAAAAAGCCACTGGGTAAGCCGATATATTCATCACTGTTGGAGAGAATATCAATCAACCCCGTCTCGCAGGCGGAAAGCGTCACCAACCGACAGCAACCCAAATCGAAAGTAAACACATCCCCCAACGTTAAACATTGACTTAAATCAACAGTTTTGTTATCATTAACAGGTAGGTGGCAGTTGCGGTCAATCGGCGAGGGAGGCGGTTCTAGGTAGCAGTTGGCGAGTAATAAAGCGGACAGTAGGGGATTGGCAAAATTAAAATAACCGTGGCAGGAAAAATGGTGACAATGGGCTGATTTTAGTTTCCTTTGGTGTGCAGAATTTAACTCGGTTTTGGTCGCCTTTTTGTGAGCTAAAATAGTCTGGGGTTGAAAATCGCTGGAAATGGTCTGAACTTCTAAGTTGGTAAACTCCAAATCTTCGGTGGGGTTTTGGATGGCAAAAAGTTCCGAAAAATTCGGGCGATCGCGATTATTTGCGGTTTGCAGAAGTTGACAACTGGGTGCATAACTAACCCCGCCGGAAAATCGATCCATTAAATAGGTGATATTTCCCCCGGATACCGAGAGGGGGATAGCGTGAAGGGGGAATAAATGCAGGAAGCGGTTAGGAATTAAAACCAGGCGATCGCATTTGTTAGCCGTCTTCTGGATAGTCGCGAGCAGTTCATGAATATGGAGAATTTCCCCCAGTTTTTGCAGGCGGGAAATCAGGCTATTTTGCCAATTTTGACTCGTGCGGTTTTGATAAGCATTTAAGTAGTCATTAGCCCACTGGATTAATTGCTGATAATCTGCTGGACTAGACTGCCAGAGTGTCACCCTTTCCCCGTCGGTTGCGGTGGGTTTTGTCGGGGGTGTGACGATAAACACCAAAAAGCGATCGCTCAAAATATACCATTCTAAAATCGCGGTATTTTCCCCTGTTAACGCTTGAATTTCTGCAAAAGGCATAGGCTGAACCTTTTGGGTGCGGCGGAATTCCGGGTCAATGGGGGTAATATCAAGGTTAATCAGGCGATCTAGTTGTTCCTGAAGTTGGTAGAGGCGGCTGCGGTCTGGCGGTGAAGTTGGCGCGGTGGTGACATTAGCGCCGCGTTCTCCCATTGTTGTGCCGCCAAAGTTGTCGCGGTTGCGTTCTTCAATTTCCAGGCGACGTTGTTCGGTTTCGATATCTCCACGCAGGCGGGTGAGTTCATCGAGGACGGTTTGGGGAATATCGCCTTTGGGGTAAAGGTCACGGGTTGCCATGAGTTCAACCAGGTTACAGGTTTTGCTGCGTTCCACATATTCAATGGCGGCGGTATAGTTTTTCAGTTCGATGCAAACTTCGACCATGTGTTGATAAAGCGTCTGCCATTCTTCGGCTAATTTCTGTTTATCTGCATCTCCCCCTTTAACAATTTCTGTCCGGATATCTTCGACGGTTTCAATGGCATTATCAAAGGTATCATAAGCGAGTTGCCATTGTTTTAATTCTTGATAAGCAACCCCTAAATTAAATGATGTTGTTAGATAATCGTAAGGAAAAGCTTGGCGGGTTCTCACTTCTAAAGCGTCTTGATAGTAAGCGATCGCCTTTTCAATATTCTCGGCACGCTGACCTAACGGGAATTTTGCTATTAAATCGCCAAATATCACAATAATAATCCCACGCTTCCTGAATATGGCGATTATTTTCAAATCTAAGTATAGCATCACTATAGCTAAGTGTCAACCCCAGAGAAACCCGGTTTCTTCGAGAACCGGGTTTCTTTATCCGCCATTAAATCATCAACAGTCACTGGTTGAGTTTTACCCTGTTTATATTCAGCATGAGCCTCAACAATACTCTCAGCAATTTCTTTCCGCCTTTTTTCGGATAATCGTTTTTGCAGAATTTCAATTAAAAAATCTTGCTCGGACTCCGACAGAGACTCTGCTAGTTCCAAAACTTGATGAAAATTAGCTGGTGGCATAATCCTCTGATGTGGTAAGTATTAACAGTTAGTGATTAGATACCAAGAAGCACTCATAAACCCAGTTTTCGAGAACCGGGTTTTTTTTACTAAGAAGAAGAATCACGGCGAGTCAAAGCATCTAAGAGGTTGCGGTGATATTCTGGGACTGTATCAGTTGGCGTGGGTTGACTGGTTTCAGGAGTCGGGGGAGTTGGAGTAGTGTTTTGGGTTGCAGGTGCTGGTGTAGGCTGTTGTTTATAAGCCGGACGACCATAACCCATAATCCCCCCAGGACGACGTTGGCGACGCATGACTGCTCCGCCATTAGATTCATTACCAACCGCTGTGTTACCCTCAATACTGGTGACACTACCATCAGAATGAATAGTTTCTACAATTCCCACATGATCAGAGATGCCGTCCCCCTGCCAACAGTAAAATACCACATCCCCAACCTGTGGCTGAGAAAACCATCGGCCCTGTCTCTGAAACCAATGTACCCCATCTTGACAATAGGCAAATCCTTTGGAGGTGCGAATTGGTAGGGTCAGACCCGCGCGATCGAAGCAGTAGGACACGAAAATCGCGCACCAAGGCACATGATTCATACCATACCACTGACCATATTTATTTTGATTACTGTGTGGGGGTGATTCAGTGTAGCCTATTTCCGCCACAGCCACTCGCAGAACATCATTTGCTGTCGTCATGGTAGAATTTTCCTTTACTATTTATCTTAGTTATATCTCAATTATCAAATCATTAGTTTAGTTTTTGGTCTCCAATTAGCACAGTTTCTCAACTGTCCTGATACCCAGAACCCCTGGCACTACTAAAAATCTCCGCTGCCACCATCATTTTACAACAGTATTGATCTAGATCACTGTCTTAGTCCACTCAAATCACTCTCCGAATTGATCAAATTCACCAACCTTTAGCCATAATATCACAGAAATTGTCTGTCATCTGCCGCATAATGGAAACCATAACAGGGAGCCGGGAATCAGGAGTTAAAAGGACTCTACCCTTAGCGTCAGTGGTCTGTTTAATAACTGTCCTGGTAACTGCTATATCAAAGCACCAAATCTGGGGAGACAGTATCATGAAAGCTAATGGTTCCAAAAAGTCGTTTTTTATTAATCTCAAAGGTGCGGATCTGACTAATGCTAATTTGGCGGGTATTAATTTGGGTAAGGCAGATTTAGAACACGCTATTTTTGAGGGTGCTAATCTGCAAGATGCTGATTTTAGTCAGGTTCGCAATTTGCGAGTTTCCCAAATTAAACAGGCTGTAAATTGGCAATCTGCTCGTTATCATCAATCTCTTCAACAAGAATTAGGTATCGCCAACTATTGAAAGAAGCAAATCGGGACGCAACGACTGAAATAGTGTTGCGTCCACAGTTAGTCTGAGATAAATTATGATTTAATGATATGGGATAGACTCAATCTGGCTAGTTAAATTAACTTGTTGACCAAAATTTCAACAATTGGTCATCCCGCAACTGCGATCGCCTATTTAAACTTAGAGGGAATTTCGATACAATAATCATCATAGTAATTTATGGCGATCGCATATTTTATGACCTCAAATGTCAAACCCCCATCTAGTCCCGACCCAGAATTAGAAATCACCGAAGAAGACGAAGAACAATCAGAGTTAGACTATTTTTTTGACGAACCCGGAACCCTCCCCGGAACCCTAGACCTGAAAAGTGATGCAGTTCCTCCTCAACTGGTAGTCATTGAGTACAACCAGACTACTGCTATGCGTACTATCATCAACAGTCCCTCAGAATATACTCGTTATCATGATTCTGAATGTATATCCTGGTTAGATATACAAGGTTTAGGAAACTTAGAAACCTGGCGACAGATGACCGAAATTTTTAACCTTCATCCCATTGCTTTAGAAGATGTGGTGAATGTTCCTCAGCGTCCGAAAGTTGTTTATTATGACAATCCCGATCATGTAGTAATTATCGCTTGGATGGTCATGTTAAGTCCCCGGTCTCAAAAATTACATAAAGAACAGGTTAGTATTATTTTAGGGGAACATTATGTAATCACAGTTCAAGAAAAGCCTAAATATGACTGTTTAGAACCTGTCAGAAATCGGATTCGCCAAAATCAAGGTAATATTACCAAATATGGCACGGACTATCTGGCTTATGCTATTTTAGACGCGATTATTGATGAATTTTTCCCGGTCTTAGAAGTCTATAGCGATATGCTAGAAGATTTAGAGGATGAGGTTTTGTTTCAGCCACAATCCAAAACCATGCAGAATATCTATAAAACGAAACGGGATCTGATTGTTTTACGTCGCGCGATCTGGTATCAGCGAGAATCCTTAAATATCCTGATTCGCGACAAAAATAAATTGGTCAGCAAAAAAGTGCGAGTTTATCTGAGAGACTGTTATGATAATACAGTCAATATTCGCGATATGCTGGAGACTTACCGGGAGTTAGCCTCAGATCTGATTAGTATTTACCTGTCGTCTATGGGAAACCGCATGAATGAAATCATGAAAGTTTTAACGGTCATCTCGACAATTTTTATTCCCCTAACCTTTGTTGTCGGTGTCTATGGAATGAACTTTGACCCGGAAACCTCCCCCTGGAATATGCCAGAATTAAAATCCTATTATGGTTATCCAATATCCCTAGCATTAATGGCAATTATGGCGGGTAGTTTAATTTACTTTTTTTGGAAACGAGGTTGGTTTAATGATTTCTCCCAATTTGACCGCGACCATTAGTGAAAATCTGGGTAATTCCGCAAATAGCCACTATTTGACTGTTTTTTGTTCACCTTCACAGCTAACTTACTATGAAAACTGAACAGATAATTGCTGGACGCTATCGAATCATCAAATGCTTAGGAGAAGGGGGATTTAGTACCACATACTTAGCCATAGATCAGCAAAATTCGGCTAATTCTCCCTGTGTGGTTAAACACTTCTCCCCCCAATGGAAAGGTCGGGAAAGTCTCGCCAAAGCCTCGGAACTATTTGAACTAGAAGCCACCCGTTTAGAAAATCTCGGTAAACATCCACAAATCGCCCAAATTTTTAATTACTTTAAAGTTGACAATAGCCAGTATTTGGTGCTAGAATATATTGAGGGTGATAATTTATCGGAAATCCTCGCCAAGAGGGGAGTATTTAACGAGTCTCAAATTCGCTACCTACTGGCTAACTTATTGCCAGTGCTAGAATTTGTACATTCCGAGAATATTATCCACCGAGACATCAAACCAGAGAATATTATCCGTTCTGCTAACGGACAATTGGTGCTGGTAGACTTTGGCGCAGCTAAAGAGGCGATCGGTAGTGCTTTACTACGCACAGGAACTATAATTGGCACACCGGAATATATTGCTCCGGAACAACTAAGAGGAAAAGCCTCGTTTGCTAGTGATTTATATAGTCTAGGTGTCACTTGTATACATCTACTCACGCAAATGTCACCGTTCGACTTATTTGATACTGGAGAATTTTGCTGGGTGTGGCATCATTATTTAGTGAATAATCCCATCAGTGATGAACTGACAAAAATTCTGAATCGGCTGATTGAAGATGCGACTAATAACCGCTATCAATCAGCGTCAGAAGTTCTGCAAGATCTAAATGCTCGTAGTAACCAACTTAGCGTAATTACGCAACCAGTTAGCTTCCCCTCGGCTAAAAATAGTGTGGGTTGGAAACGTCCCCAAACTTTGAGCGACTATTGGAGTTCTGTATCTTGTGTCGCCTTTAGTCCCGATGGTAATATTTTGGCGGGAGGTAGTTTCGATCGCACTATTCGACTATGGCGACCACAGACGGGAGAATTTATGATATCTTTACTAGGATCTTCTCAACCCATTCTGGCGATCGCCTTTAGTCCAGATGGAAAACTCTTAGCGGGGGGTAGTGGTGACGGTCAGATTCATCTATGGAACCTAGAAAACAGCGAAGAAGTGATCGCCATTGCGGCTCATGAAACCGACCGAGTTTCCATGTCTATCACCTTTAGTCCCAAAGGCGATATTATTGCCAGTGGTAGTGACGATGGAACCGTGAAAATCTGGAAACTTTCCACCTGTCAACTATGCCACACCTTACAACATTCGCGGGGGATTAATGGCATTGCCATTTCAGCCAATGGGGAACTGTTAGCAGCAGCCAGTAGCGATAATTCTATCCACCTATGGGAGGTAAATAGTACCGAACACCTAGGGCAACTTTTAGGACATGAGCGGGACATTAATGCGATCGCTTTTAGTCCCAATAGTCAAATCCTCGCCTCAGCCAGTAGTGACAACACCATCAAACTATGGGATATGGAAACTCAGCAACTCCTAAAAACCTTAACCGGACACGAAGACTGGGTGAGAACTGTTGCATTTATTCGCTCTCCCGACCAAGACCGAAAATCACTGCTAGTCAGTGGTAGTGCCGATCGCACCATCAAAATTTGGGATCTCGACCAAGGAAAAGCCATTGATACCCTAGTAGGACACACCAAAGATATTAATGCGATCGCCATCAGTCCCAATCATCGCACCATCGCCAGTGGTAGTAGTGACAACACCATCAAAATTTGGCGACGGGAATAGTTTTTACAAACCCAATAGCCATCAAACCCCAAATTCCATCAACCATGAATTTACCCACATTAATCACCACCTCCCGTCTCTTAGGGATTCCCTTTATCTTGTGGACTTTAGAGCAACCGACCCCAGAAAATCGCTGGCTCTGTCTAGGTATTTTTATCATCGTCGCCGCCACCGATTGGCTAGATGGCTACCTAGCCAGAAAACTGAACCAAGTCACAGACCTAGGAAAAATCCTCGATCCTCTCGTAGATAAATTACTGGTATTAGCTCCCCTGTTAGCACTGGTAGAAATCGGCGAAATTCCCGCCTGGGGAGTGTTTCTGATTTTGGGGAGAGAATTAGCGATCGCTGGGTGGCGAGTTAATCAAACCCAAATTTCCGGAGCCAACCTGCTAGGAAAAATCAAGACCGTTGTGCAAATAGTCGCCATTGCTTTATTAATTGCTCCCCTTTCCCCCATTTGGGAAACAATTGCGATCGGCATATTTTGGCTCGCCGTAGCCATCACCTTAATTTCCGGTCTAATTTATATTTTACCCCCCATACCCAGCCAACAAACCCCCCCAAATCATTCTAGCTAATTTCAGTAAAACCGGAACTTTTCCCAGTGAACTTTCACCACCCGAACAGCCTAACAAATTCACAAGTTCTGTTAAAATACTTATAGACACCTGCTCTCAGGTGTGCATTCCCCTAGAAGCAGGGTGTAGGGTGTTAGGTATAGGGGGGTCAATACACCAATAATAACTTGATCTTAATAATTTTCTGCTTTTATCTTTAGGTGTTCTCGTGAGTTTATCTATGGTTTTTCTCCCCAATTGTTGTGCCAAAATTAACGCCGTAACTACCAATTTGGATAACTTGATAACTAGGTTTATCATAGGTGATTTACATGGGAAAGTTTCAGGGTAAACGAGTTTCGCTAGTCCAAAAACTCACTATAGCCATGACCCGGTTAGTCATCATAGTAGTAACCAGCGTCACTTGGCTTTCCCTTCAGCTTCAGCAACACAGTTTTAAACAAGAACTAGAACAACAGGCTAATATATTACTAGAAACCATCTCCATTGCGTCCGCTGAACCTTTGGAAGTTTCTGATGTTCAGTTTCTCACCCGACTAATGGAGCAACTAGGAACTGCTCAAATTTTAGTTTCCGGTCATATCTATCAAGCCGAAGGTAGGGTAATTGCAGATGTCTATAACTCGGAGATTTTTACCAATGATATCGACCTGAAACCTGGGGTTGTGGAGTTACTGAAAACCTCAGAAACCCTGTTGAATTGGCAGTATGACAATCAACAACTATTGGGAGTAAAAGCCGTTACCTTCAACGGTAAAATCGTGGGTGCTGTCAGTGTCGGACTCTCGACGCAACCCTTAGAAAATAAAATGGCAACCGTCCGCAATCAGGGTTTAATTATTGCTATGATTGCCGCCATTGCTGGAGCTTGTCTCGCCTCGATAATTAGCCGTTCAATTACTGAACCCCTTAAACAAATGACCGCCGCCACCAAAGAATTAGCCGCCGGAGATTTAGAGTTAAAAATCGACTTACAAAGCCAAGATGAACTTCAGGTTTTAGCGGATTCTTTTAACAAAATGACTAAACAATTGCGAGATTTAGTCGAAAGCAAGGAACAACTAATCACCAGCTTAGAACTACGAGCGGAAGCACTCCGAAAAAGTGAGGTTAAAAACAGAGCATTGCTTAATGCTATCCCCGATTTAATGCTAAGATTTAATCAAGAGGGTCTGGTTTTAGACTTTCAAGCATCTAGGCGAATTAATTAAGTCAATTTTGGATTATCTACACCAGAGTATTTATGATTTATTGCCGAATAATTTGGCTAATCTTTATCTAAAAAATGTCAATAAAGCTCTAATTACTCAGGAAGTACAAGTATTTGAATATGAATGGTTTTTTGATGAAAAACGCCATCATTTTGAAGCCAGAATTGTCGTGAGTGGAGAAAGTGAAGTTTTGGCAATCATCCGTGATATTACCCAAAGTAAATTAGCTCAAATTGAATTACAACGAGCTAAAGATGCTGCCGAAAGCGCCAACCATGCTCAAAGTGAATTTCTAGCCAGCATGAGTCATGAACTGCGTACACCGTTAAATGCCATTATTGGTTATAGCGAACTTTTGCGAGAAGATGCTGTGGATTTTGGCTATACAGATTTTATTCCCGACCTGGATCAAATTCGAGCATCAGGACTGCATCTGTTAACTATTATTCAAGATATTTTAGATATTTCCAAATTAGAATCAGGGATGATGACGGTTTGCTTAGAAAACTTTAATATTGCCACCTTAATCAAAGAAATCGAAGCACTGGTGCAGCCATTATTCCCCAAAAATCATAACCAACTTAAAGTCAACTGTACCCCTGATGTTGAGGGAATGTATGCCGATCGCATCAAAGTCAAACAAGTATTGCTTAACCTTCTGAGTAACGCCGCCAAATTCACAGAAAATGGCTTGGTCAACTTAAATGTGATTTATATAGGTCAGCTTGACACCAAAATCTCGGCCTACCTGCGGGAAAATTTAGCCTCATCAGTCTTAGTGAATGACGAACACCAATTACAAGGTGGGGTGGCTTTTGAGGTCATCGATACGGGAATTGGCTTGACCACAGAACAGATGACCAAAATCTTTGAACCCTTCGAGCGAGCGGATAACTCCACCACCCGCCGCTACGAAGGAACCGGGTTAGGACTATCAATCAGCAAAAGATTTTGTGAGTTAATGGGAGGAGCCATCACCGTGGCCAGTGAAATCGGCGAAGGGTCAACCTTTACGGCATATTTCCCCCTAGTTATGGGTGAAAACACATTTACGGGAATGTGACACCCCAAGAAATCAGGCGATCGCTTCCCAATCGCCAATTTCATCAAAGCGCGGCTCGACCAATTCCGGTAGAATTAACATTGTCCTGTGATTACCATAGTGATTTAAAATCTTAACATATTGTGAATCCACCGGGACCCCAACTCCCTATAAATCCTTAATTTGCCCTAAATCATTATGTCTATTGGCTATCTCGCCCTGGTACTCCATGCTCACCTACCCTTTGTCAGACACCCCGAAAGTGACTATGTATTAGAGGAAGAGTGGTTATTTGAAGCCATTACCGAAACCTATATTCCTCTGATCCAAATGTTTGAAGGGCTCAAACGTGATCGCATTGAATTCAAAATGACCATGAGCCTGACCCCCCCTCTGGTGTCCATGCTCCGCGATCCGCTTTTGCAAGAACGCTACGACCAACACTTAGCCAAACTACAGGAATTGGTCGAGAAAGAAGTTGACCACAACCAACACAATGACCATCTAGTTTATCTAGCCAAACATTATATTGAAGAATTTGCCGAAGCCCGTACCCTCTGGGAAAGATATAGCGGGGATTTAGTTACAGCCTTTAAGCAATTCCAAGACAGCAACAACCTAGAGATTATCACCTGTGGAGCCACCCACGGCTATCTACCCCTAATGAAAATGTACCCCCAAGCGGTACACGCCCAAATCCAAGTCGCCTGCGAACACTACGAAGAAAACTTTGGTCGCCCCCCTAGAGGTATCTGGCTGCCAGAATGCGCCTATTATAATGGTTTGGAAACGATTGTAGCCGACTGTGGTTTACGCTACTTTCTCACCGATGGCCATGGGGTACTCTATGCCCAACCCCGTCCCCGATTTGGTACCTATGCCCCCATTTTTACGGAAACCGGAGTCGCCGTTTTTGCTCGCGACCATGAATCATCCCAGCAGGTCTGGTCTTCCCAGGTGGGATATCCCGGCTCTCCCGAATATAGAGAGTTTTATAAAGATTTAGGTTGGGAAGCTGAATATGAATATATTAAACCCTATATCATGCCCAACGGTCAACGGAAAAATACGGGCATCAAATATCACAAAATTACTGGGCGCGACTTAGGACTAGCAGATAAAGAACTCTATGACCCCTATTGGGCTAAACAAAAAGTCGCGGAACACGCTGCCAATTTTATGTTTAACCGAGAGCGCCAGGTTGAACACCTACAGGGGATTATGCAGCGCCCCCCCATTATTGTCTCTCCCTATGATGCGGAACTTTTCGGACACTGGTGGTATGAAGGACCTTGGTTCCTAGATCTTCTGTTCCGCAAGACTTGGTTTGATCAAGATGTTTACGCGATGACCCATCTAGCTGATTATTTACAGACTTACCCCACCCAGCAGGTCTGTCGTCCGGCTCAGTCGAGTTGGGGTTATAAGGGATTTCATGAATATTGGCTTAACCATACTAACTCCTGGATATATCCCCATTTACATAAAGCGACAGAGCGCATGATTTCCCTCGCTTGTCGAGAAGCGCTTAATGAGTTGGAACTGCGGGCTCTCAATCAGGCGGCGCGGGAATTGCTGCTGGCTCAATCCTCTGACTGGGCTTTTATTATCAGTTCTGGGACTATGGTTCCCTATGCTGTGCGCCGCACTAAATCCCATCTCATGCGCTTTAACAAGATTTATGAGGATATCAAGATCGGTAAAATTGATGCGGGATGGCTCCAAAAGGTGGAAACTCTCGATAATATCTTCCCCAACATTAACTATCGGGTCTATCGACCTGTGATGTAGCCTCACCCCTACCCCCGCTCTAACCCTCCTATCATCCTATCAACCCTAGCCACTAAGGGGGCTGGGGCTTTTTTGTCAGAATGCGATCGCTAATTTAGCCCGAAACTAATGTTAAATTTTGTAAACTTCTGGTATTCTGTAAAATAGACTACAGAATTTTATAGTATAGTAGTAAGCGTGGGGGAAAAAACCCACTCAAATCACTAGGAGACAAAAAACATGGGTACTCAGGACCAAGCACGGGCGTTAATGATGGGTCATCACCAAAATATCAAGAACCGTCAGCAATCTATGCTCAACCGTTCGGCTCAAGAAGTAGGTATGGAAGATGTGGGTGACTACTACAGCACCATCCAAGGGAAACCTAACTCCAATTCAAGTATGAGTTACGATCGCAGTTCCTCATCAATGAGTTAAAGCACTTCAACCCTTTTTCAATCAGTTAATTCCATATACTAGGAGACAAAAATCATGGGTACTCAGGACCAAGCACGAGCTTTAATGATGGGTCATCACCAAAATATCAAGAACCGTCAGCAATCTATGCTCAACCGTTCGGCTCAAGAAGTAGGTATCGACGATGTGGGCGATTATTATAGCACCATCCAAGGGAAACCTAACTCCAATTCAAGTATGAGTTACGATCGCAGTTCCTCATCAATGAGTTAAAGCACTTCAACCCTTTTTCAATCAGTTAATTCCATATACTAGGAGACAAAAATCATGGGTACTCAGGACCGAAGCACGAGCTTTAATGATGGGTCATCACCAAAATATCAAGAACCGTCAGCAATCTATGCTCAACCGTTCGGCTCAAGAAGTAGGTATCGACGATGTGGGCGATTATTATAGCACCATCCAAGGGAAACCTAACTCCAATTCAAGTATGAGTTACGATCGCAGTTCCTCATCAATGAGTTAAAGCACTTCAACCCTTTTTCAATCAGTTAATTCCATATACTAGGAGACAAAAATCATGGGTACTCAGGACCAAGCACGAGCTTTAATGATGGGTCATCACCAAAATATCAAGAACCGTCAGCAATCTATGCTCAACCGTTCGGCTCAAGAAGTAGGTATCGACGATGTGGGCGATTATTATAGCACCATCCAAGGGAAACCTAACTCCAATTCAAGTATGAGTTACGATCGCAGTTCCTCATCAATGAGTTAAAGCACTTCAACCCTTTTTCAATCAGTTAATTCCATATACTAGGAGACAAAAATCATGGGTACTCAGGACCAAGCACGAGCTTTAATGATGGGTCATCACCAAAATATCAAGAACCGTCAGCAATCTATGCTCAACCGTTCGGCTCAAGAAGTAGGTATCGACGATGTGGGCGATTATTATAGCACCATCCAAGGGAAACCTAACTCCAATTCAAGTATGAGTTACGATCGCAGTTCCTCATCAATGAGTTAAAGGACTGCAACCCTTTTTAAATTCCTCATTTCAATCTGACTTAATAAATATCAATTAGCGGGAGACCAAAACCATGTGTACTCAAGATGAAGCCAGGGCGCTAATGATGCGTCATCATCATAACATCAAGAACCGTCAGCAATCTATGCTCAACCGTTCGGCGCAGGAAGTAGGTATCGATGTTGGGGATTATTATAGCACGATTCAAGGCAAACCCCATTCCGACTCACGGGATAACTACGATCGCTCCCGAGCTTCGATGAGTTAAAATTTCAACACCACGAAAAATTGAAAAATCTTTGTCCCCACCCCCACCTAGCCGTCTTCAGGTGGGGGATAGTTAATTATCCATGAATTTGTTTGTGCAAATCCCCACTGTAGCAATCCCGCTGGGTGGGGATTTTCAATTAAAACTTGGTATAATGCCTTCTGCTCAAGAGTAGATGCTAGAAGGCGAAACCTATGTCAGAGTGGCAAAAGATTGATGGTGGCATCACCGCACCCAAGGGATATAAAGCCAGTGGAATCACCGCCGGGCTCAAACCTTCTGGAGCGCCAGACTTAGCGTTGATTATATCAGATGTAGAGGCGATCGCAGCGGGGGTATTTACGACATCCCAAGTGCGCGCCGCCTGTGTAGATTATTGTCGGCAAAAGTTAGAAGCGAAACCCAGTGTGCGGGCGATTTTATGTAATTCCGGTCAAGCCAACGCCGGGACAGGACAGCAGGGGTGGGAAGATGCCCAAGATAGTGCGAAAGCCTTGGCGGCGGCGTTAAATATTGATCCAGATTCGATTTTACTAGCTTCCACCGGAGTCATCGGTAAACGGATTAAAATGGAGGAACTCATAGCAGCCATTCCCCAATTAGTGTCTGAGGTTTCCGAAAACGGCGGGACAGCGGCAGCCGGGGCAATTATGACGACGGATTTGGTGATGAAATCCATTGCTTTAGAAACTCAATTTGGCGATCGCCCGGTGCGGATTGGTGGCATTGCCAAAGGTTCGGGGATGATTCATCCTAATATGGCAACAATGCTGGCTTTTGTCACCTGTGATGCTGCGGTTTCTCCTCCTCTGTGGCAAGAAATGCTGACTAGGGCTGCCAATCGTAGTTTTAATCAAATTACAGTTGATGGGGATACTAGCACCAACGACACGCTGATTGCTTTAGCTAATGGTCAGTCCCGCACTCCGGCAATTACTGGACCCGGACCTGATGCTGATAAATTAGAAGCGATGCTGACAGCAGTTTGTGAACATTTAGCTAAGGCGATCGCCAGAGATGGAGAAGGGGCTACCTGTTTAATTGAAGTGCAGGTAACTGGCGCACCCACAGAAGCAGCGGCGGCTATGGTTGCTAAAACTATTGTTGGGTCTTCTTTATTAAAGGCGGCGATTTTCGGTTGTGACCCTAATTGGGGAAGAATTGCGGCTGCAGCCGGACGGGCTGGGGTTCGTTTTGACCAGGATAAGTTAGAGATTTCCTTGGGTGAGTTTCAACTGATGAAAAATGGTCAGCCTTTAGCTTTTGATGCAGCTGCGGCCAGTAATTATTTAAAACTGGCTAAAACTGCGGCTTATCTTCAGGAAGATACAGTGTTAATCAAGGTTAAAATTGGTGATGAGCCAGGAAGTAGTAAGGCTTGGGGATGTGACCTTAGCTATGATTATGTGAAAATTAATGCAGAATACACTACTTAATTGGTCTTGACCTGATCAACCCGGTTGCTCACAGAAACCGGGTTGATTGTTCCGACAAATATCAACTATTCGCGCTCACAGGGTTTCTGGATCGATACCCAATTCCCGGAGTTTCGCCAAGGCGCGATCGCGTTCTTGTTTTGCCTTATCCCGTTCTTGTTGTGCCTCATTGCGTTCTTGTTGTGCGCGATCGCGTTCATCAAACAAATCCCCCGGTTCTTTGAACAATTCCCCATTAGGGTGATACACTGCTAAACCATCATCAAACAGCTCAAAGCGAATGTTCAACAGTGGAGAAGTCCAGGGGAAATCTAGGGGGGTAATTAACACCAAGCTATCTTCGGGGGTAGCCCGTTGAAAACCCCAAAAATTATGGGATTGGGGATTATAAAAATACATCTCCAGCACGCCATACTGTTGATAAAATTGTTGTTTGGCAGCCATTTCGCTCATGGTGTTACTGGGAGAGAGGATCTCAAACACCACTTGCGGCGGAATGTTGTCTTCTTCCCACTGTTTATAACTACCGCGCGCGCCATCAGGACGACCTAACACCACCATCGCATCAGGGGCTTGTCTGGGAGCGGGGGGACGTTCTACCTGGACGGGATACCAGAGTAAATCCCCCGCCACAAAAGCCACTTGTGACTTGAGAAGTTGTTTAAGGTTGCTGACTAGCCGCACAATCCAGCCATACTGGAGGGTATTTTCCGCCATCGGTTTACCATCAGAGTCGGGGTAGAGGATATGAGGGGGGATAGGAGTTTGAACCATCATTCAGTACCCGGATGAATCAATATTCACCTATTATATAGCGACCCTAGAACGGTTGTGGAATCAGCCCTCGCCCTCAATCTGAATCCCAGAGAGGGACAGGAACTTTTGCTCACAATTATCAGAGGGTTTCTGGATCGATACCCAATTCCCGGAGTTTCGCAAAGGCGCGATCGCGTTGTTGTTGTGCCTCATTGCGTTCTTGTTGTGCGCGATCGCGTTCTTGTTTTGCCTCATTGCGTTCTTGTTGTGCGCGATCGCGTTCATCAAACAAATCCCCCGGTTCTTTGAACAATTCCCCATTAGGGTGATACACTGCTAAACCATCATCAAACAGCTCAAAGCGAATGTTCAACAGTGGAGAAGTCCAGGGGAAATCTAGGGGGGTAATTAACACCAAGCTATCTTCGGGGGTAGCCCGTTGAAAACCCCAAAAATTATGGGATTGGGGATTATAAAAATACATCTCCAGCACGCCATACTGTTGATAAAATTGTTGTTTGGCGGCCATTTCGCTCATGGTGTTACTGGGAGAGAGGATTTCAAACACCACTTGCGGCGGAATGTTGTCTTCTTCCCACTGTTTATAACTACCGCGCGCGCCATCAGGACGACCTAACACCACCATCGCATCAGGGGCTTGTCTGGGAGCGGGGGGACGTTCTACCTGGACGGGATACCAGAGTAAATCCCCCGCCACAAAAGCTACCTGTGACTTGAGAAGTTGTTTAAGGTTGCTCACTAGCCGCACAATCCAGCCATACTGGAGGGTATTTTCCGCCATCGGTTTACCATCAGAGTCGGGGTAGAGGATATGAGGGGGGATAGGAGTTTGAACCATCATTCAGTACCCGGATGAATCAATATTCACCTATTATATAGCGACCCTAGAACGGTTGTGGAATCAGCCCTCGCCCTCAATGTGAATCCCAGAGAGGGACAGGAACTTTTGCTCACAATTATCAGAGGGTTTCTGGATCGATACCCAATTCCCGGAGTTTCGCAAAGGCGCGATCGCGTTCTTGTTGTGCCTCATTGCGTTCTTGTTGTGCGCGATCGCGTTCATCAAACAAATCCCCCGGTTCTTTGAACAATTCCCCATTAGGGTGATACACTGCTAAACCATCATCAAACAGCTCAAAGCGAATGTTCAACAGTGGGGAAGTCCAGGGGAAATCTAGGGGGGTAATTAACACCAAGCTATCTTCGGGGGTAGCCCGTTGAAAACCCCAAAAATTATGGGATTGGGGATTATAAAAATACATCTCCAGCACGCCATACTGTTGATAAAATTGTTGTTTGGCAGCCATTTCGCTCATGGTGTTACTGGGAGAGAGGATTTCAAACACCACTTGCGGCGGAATGTTGTCTTCTTCCCACTGTTTATAACTACCGCGCGCGCCATCAGGACGACCTAACACCACCATCGCATCAGGGGCTTGTCTGGGGACGGGGGGGACGTTCTACCTGGACGGGATACCAGAGTAAATCCCCCGCCACAAAAGCTACTTGTGACTTGAGAAGTTGTTTAAGGTTGCTGACTAGCCGCACAATCCAGCCATACTGGAGGGTATTTTCCGCCATCGGTTTACCATCAGAGTCGGGGTAGAGGATATGAGGGGGGATAGGAGTTTGAACCATCATTCAGTACCCGGATGAATCAATATTCACCTATTATATAGCGACCCTAGAACGGTTGTGGAATCAGCCCTCGCCCTCAATCTGAATCCCAGAGAGGGACAGGAACTTTTGCTCACAATTATCAGAGGGTTTCTGGATCGATACCCAATTCCCGGAGTTTCGCAAAGGCGCGATTGCGTTTTCATCAAACAAATCCCCCGGTTCTTTGAACAATTCCCCATTAGGATGATACACAGCTAAACCATCATCAAACAGCTCAAAGCGAATGTTCAACAGTGGAGAAGTCCAGGGGAAATCTAGGGGGGTAATTAACACCAAGCTATCTTCGGGGGTAGCCCGTTGAAAACCCCAAAAATTATGGGATTGGGGATTATAAAAATACATCTCCAGCACGCCATACTGTTGATAAAATTGTTGTTTGGCAGCCATTTCGCTCATGGTGTTACTGGGAGAGAGGATCTCAAACACCACTTGCGGCGGAATGTTGTCTTCTTCCCACTGTTTATAACTACCGCGCGCGCCATCAGGACGACCTAACACCACCATCGCATCAGGGGCTTGTCTGGGAGCGGGGGGACGTTCTACCTGGACGGGATACCAGAGTAAATCCCCCGCCACAAAAGCCACTTGTGACTTGAGAAGTTGTTTAAGGTTGCTGACTAGCCGCACAATCCAGCCATACTGGAGGGTATTTTCCGCCATCGGTTTACCATCAGAGTCGGGGTAGAGGATATGAGGGGGGATAGGAGTTTGAACCATCATTCAGTACCCGGATGAATCAATATTCACCTATTATATAGCGACCCTAGAACGGTTGTGGAATCAGCCCTCGCCCTCAATCTGAATCCCAGAGAGGGACAGGAACTTTTGCTCACAATTATCAGAGGGTTTCTGGATCGATACCCAATTCCCGGAGTTTCGCAAAGGCGCGATCGCGTTCTTGTTGTGCCTCATTGCGTTCTTGTTGTGCGCGATCGCGTTCATCAAACAAATCCCCCGGTTCTTTGAACAATTCCCCATTAGGGTGATACACAGCTAAACCATCATCAAACAGCTCAAAGCGAATGTTCAACAGTGGAGAAGTCCAGGGGAAATCTAGGGGGGTAATTAACACCAAGCTATCTTCGGGGGTAGCCCGTTGAAAACCCCAAAAATTATGGGATTGGGGATTATAAAAATACATCTCCAGCACGCCATACTGTTGATAAAATTGTTGTTTGGCAGCCATTTCGCTCATGGTGTTACTGGGAGAGAGGATTTCAAACACCACTTGCGGCGGAATGTTGTCTTCTTCCCACTGTTTATAACTACCGCGCGCGCCATCAGGACGACCTAACACCACCATCGCATCAGGGGCTTGTCTGGGAACGGGGGGACGTTCTACCTGGACGGGATACCAGAGTAAATCCCCCGCCACAAAAGCCACTTGTGACTTGAGAAGTTGTTTAAGGTTGCTCACTAGCCGGACAATCCAGCCATACTGGAGGGTATTTTCCGCCATCGGTTTACCATCAGAGTCGGGGTAGAGGATATGAGGGGGGATAGGAGTTTGAACCATCATTCAGTACCCGGATGAATCAATATTCACCTATTATATAGCGACCCTAGAACGGTTGTGGAATCAGCCCTCGCCCTCAATCTGAATCCCAGAGAGGGACAGGAACTTTTGCTCACAATTATCAGAGGGTTTCTGGATCGATACCCAATTCCCGGAGTTTCGCAAAGGCGCGATCGCGTTGTTGTTGTGCCTCATTGCGTTCTTGTTGTGCGCGATCGCGTTCTTGTTTTGCCTTATCCCGTTCTTGTTTTGCCTCATTGCGTTCTTGTTTTGCCTCATTGCGTTCTTGTTGTGCGCGATCGCGTTCATCAAACAAATCCCCCGGTTCTTTGAACAATTCCCCATTAGGGTGATACACTGCTAAACCATCATCAAAAAGCTCAAAGCGAATGTTCAACAGTGGGGAAGTCCAGGGGAAATCTAGGGGGGTAATTAACACCAAGCTATCTTCGGGGGTAGCCCGTTGAAAACCCCAAAAATTATGGGATTGGGGATTATAAAAATACATCTCCAGCACGCCATACTGTTGATAAAATTGTTGTTTGGCAGCCATTTCGCTCATGGTGTTACTGGGAGAGAGGATTTCAAACACCACTTGCGGCGGAATGTTGTCTTCTTCCCACTGTTTATAACTACCGCGCGCGCCATCAGGACGACCTAACACCACCATCGCATCAGGGGCTTGTCTGGGAACGGGGGGACGTTCTACCTGGACGGGATACCAGAGTAAATCCCCCGCCACAAAAGCCACTTGTGACTTGAGAAGTTGTTTAAGGTTGCTCACTAGCCGGACAATCCAGCCATACTGGAGGGTATTTTCCGCCATCGGTTTACCATCAGAGTCGGGGTAGAGGATATGAGGGGGGATAGGAGTTTGAACCATCATTCAGTACCCGGATGAATCAATATTCACCTATTATATAGCGACCCTAGAACGGTTGTGGAATCAGCCCTCGCCCTCAATCTGAATCCCAGAGAGGGACAGGAACTTTTGCTCACAATTATCAGAGGGTTTCTGGATCGATACCCAATTCCCGGAGTTTCGCTAAGGCGCGATCGCGTTCTTGTTGTGCCTTATCCCGTTCTTGTTTTGCCTCATTGCGTTCTTGTTGTGCGCGATCGCGTTCTTGTTTTGCCTTATCCCGTTCTTGTTTTGCCTCATTGCGTTCTTGTTGTGCCTCATTGCGTTCTTGTTGTGCGCGATCGCGTTCATCAAACAAATCCCCCGGTTCTTTGAACAATTCCCCATTAGGGTGATACACAGCTAAACCATCATCAAACAGCTCAAAGCGAATGTTCAACAGTGGAGAAGTCCAGGGGAAATCTAGGGGGGTAATTAACACCAAGCTATCTTCGGGGGTAGCCCGTTGAAAACCCCAAAAATTATGGGATTGGGGATTATAAAAATACATCTCCAGCACGCCATACTGTTGATAAAATTGTTGTTTGGCAGCCATTTCGCTCATGGTGTTACTGGGAGAGAGGATTTCAAACACCACTTGCGGCGGAATGTTGTCTTCTTCCCACTGTTTATAACTACCGCGCGCGCCATCAGGACGACCTAACACCACCATCGCATCAGGGGCTTGTCTGGGAACGGGGGGACGTTCTACCTGGACGGGATACCAGAGTAAATCCCCCGCCACAAAAGCCACTTGTGACTTGAGAAGTTGTTTAAGGTTGCTCACTAGCCGGACAATCCAGCCATACTGGAGGGTATTTTCCGCCATCGGTTTACCATCAGAGTCGGGGTAGAGGATATGAGGGGGGATAGGAGTTTGAACCATCATTCAGTACCCGGATGAATCAATATTCACCTATTATATAGCGACCCTAGAACGGTTGTGGAATCAGCCCTCGCCCTCAATCTGAATCCCAGAGAGGGACAGGAACTTTTGCTCACAATTATCAGAGGGTTTCTGGATCGATACCCAATTCCCGGAGTTTCGCAAAGGCGCGATCGCGTTCATCAAACAAATCCCCCGGTTCTTTGAACAATTCCCCATTAGGATGATACACAGCTAAACCATCATCAAACAGCTCAAAGCGAATGTTCAACAGTGGAGAAGTCCAGGGGAAATCTAGGGGGGTAATTAACACCAAGCTATCTTCGGGGGTAGCCCGTTGAAAACCCCAAAAATTATGGGATTGGGGATTATAAAAATACATCTCCAGCACGCCATACTGTTGATAAAATTGTTGTTTGGCAGCCATTTCGCTCATGGTGTTACTGGGAGAGAGGATCTCAAACACCACTTGCGGCGGAATGTTGTCTTCTTCCCACTGTTTATAACTACCGCGCGCGCCATCAGGACGACCTAACACCACCATCGCATCAGGGGCTTGTCTGGGAGCGGGGGGACGTTCTACCTGGACGGGATACCAGAGTAAATCCCCCGCCACAAAAGCTACCTGTGACTTGAGAAGTTGTTTAAGGTTGCTGACTAGCCGGACAATCCAGCCATACTGGAGGGTATTTTCCGCCATCGGTTTACCATCAGAGTCGGGGTAGAGGATATGAGGGGGGATAGGAGTTTGAACCATCATTCAGTACCCGGATGAATCAATATTCACCTATTATATAGCGACCCTAGAACGGTTGTGGAATCAGCCCTCGCCCTCAATCTGAATCCCAGAGAGGGACAGGAACTTTTGCTCACAATTATCAGAGGGTTTCTGGATCGATACCCAATTCCCGGAGTTTCGCTAAGGCGCGATCGCGTTCTTGTTGTGCCTTATCCCGTTCTTGTTTTGCCTCATTGCGTTCTTGTTTTGCCTCATTGCGTTCTTGTTTTGCCTTATCCCGTTGTTGTTGTGCCTCATTGCGTTCTTGTTGTGCGCGATCGCGTTCTTGTTTTGCCTTATCCCGTTGTTGTTGTGCCTCATTGCGTTCTTGTTGTGCGCGATCGCGTTCATCAAACAAATCCCCCGGTTCTTTGAACAATTCCCCATTAGGATGATACACAGCTAAACCATCATCAAACAGTTCAAAGCGAATGTTCAACAGTGGGGAAGTCCAGGGGAAATCTAGGGGGGTAATTAACACCAAGCTATCTTCGGGGGTAGCCCGTTGAAAACCCCAAAAATTATGGGATTGGGGATTATAAAAATACATCTCCAGCACGCCATACTGTTGATAAAATTGTTGTTTGGCAGCCATTTCGCTCATGGTGTTACTGGGAGAGAGGATTTCAAACACCACTTGCGGCGGAATGTTGTCTTCTTCCCACTGTTTATAACTACCGCGCGCGCCATCAGGACGACCTAACACCACCATCGCATCAGGGGCTTGTCTGGGAGCGGGGGGACGTTCTACCTGGACGGGATACCAGAGTAAATCCCCCGCCACAAAAGCTACCTGTGACTTGAGAAGTTGTTTAAGGTTGCTGACTAGCCGCACAATCCAGCCATACTGGAGGGTATTTTCCGCCATCGGTTTACCATCAGAGTCGGGGTAGAGGATATGAGGGGGGATAGGAGTTTGAACCATCATTCAGTACCCGGATGAATCAATATTCACCTATTATATAGCGACCCTAGAACGGTTGTGGAATCAGCCCTCGCCCTCAATGTGAATCCCAGAGAGGGAGAGGAACTTTTGCTCACAATTATCAGAGGGTTTCTGGATCGATACCCAATTCCCGGAGTTTCGCTAAGGCGCGATCGCGTTCTTGTTTTGCCTCATTGCGTTCTTGTTGTGCGCGATCGCGTTCTTGTTTTGCCTTATCCCGTTGTTGTTGTGCCTCATTGCGTTCTTGTTGTGCGCGATCGCGTTCATCAAACAAATCCCCCGGTTCTTTGAACAATTCCCCATTAGGATGATACACAGCTAAACCATCATCAAACAGCTCAAAGCGAATGTTCAACAGTGGAGAAGTCCAGGGGAAATCTAGGGGGGTAATTAACACCAAGCTATCTTCGGGGGTAGCCCGTTGAAAACCCCAAAAATTATGGGATTGGGGATTATAAAAATACATCTCCAGCACGCCATACTGTTGATAAAATTGTTGTTTGGCAGCCATTTCGCTCATGGTGTTACTGGGAGAGAGGATCTCAAACACCACTTGCGGCGGAATGTTGTCTTCTTCCCACTGTTTATAACTACCGCGCGCGCCATCAGGACGACCTAACACCACCATCGCATCAGGGGCTTGTCTGGGGACGGGGGGACGTTCTACCTGGACGGGATACCAGAGTAAATCCCCCGCCACAAAAGCCACTTGTGACTTGAGAAGTTGTTTAAGGTTGCTGACTAGCCGCACAATCCAGCCATACTGGAGGGTATTTTCCGCCATCGGTTTACCATCAGAGTCGGGGTAGAGGATATGAGGGGGGATAGGAGTTTGAACCATCATTCAGTACCCGGATGAATCAATATTCACCTATTATATAGCGACCCTAGAACGGTTGTGGAATCAGCCCTCGCCCTCAATCTGAATCCCAGAGAGGGAGAGGAACTTTTGCTCACAATTATCAGAGGGTTTCTGGATCGATACCCAATTCCCGGAGTTTCGCAAAGGCGCGATCGCGTTCATCAAACAAATCCCCCGGTTCTTTGAACAATTCCCCATTAGGATGATACACAGCTAAACCATCATCAAACAGCTCAAAGCGAATGTTCAACAGTGGAGAAGTCCAGGGGAAATCTAGGGGGGTAATTAACACCAAGCTATCTTCGGGGGTAGCCCGTTGAAAACCCCAAAAATTATGGGATTGGGGATTATAAAAATACATCTCCAGCACGCCATACTGTTGATAAAATTGTTGTTTGGCAGCCATTTCGCTCATGGTGTTACTGGGAGAGAGGATCTCAAACACCACTTGCGGCGGAATGTTGTCTTCTTCCCACTGTTTATAACTACCGCGCGCGCCATCAGGACGACCTAACACCACCATCGCATCAGGGGCTTGTCTGGGAGCGGGGGACGTTCTACCTGGACGGGATACCAGAGTAAATCCCCCGCCACAAAAGCTACCTGTGACTTGAGAAGTTGTTTAAGGTTGCTGACTAGCCGGACAATCCAGCCATACTGGAGGGTATTTTCCGCCATCGGTTTACCATCAGAGTCGGGGTAGAGGATATGAGGGGGGATAGGAGTTTGAACCATCATTCAGTACCCGGATGAATCAATATTCACCTATTATATAGCGACCCTAGAACGGTTGTGGAATCAGCCCTCGCCCTCAATCTGAATCCCAGAGAGGGACAGGAACTTTTGCTCACAATTATCAGAGGGTTTCTGGATCGATACCCAATTCCCGGAGTTTCGCTAAGGCGCGATCGCGTTCTTGTTGTGCCTCCTCTTTTGCCTTGCGTTCTTGTTTTGCCTCATTGCGTTCTTGTTTTGCCTCCCTGTTGTGCCTCATTGCGTTCTTGTTGATCGCGTTCTTGTTTTGCCTTATCCCGTTGTTGTTGTGCCTCATTGCGTTCTTGTTGTGCGCGATCGCGTTCATCAAACAAATCCCCCGGTTCTTTGAACAATTCCCCATTAGGATGATACACAGCTAAACCATCATCAAACAGTTCAAAGCGAATGTTCAACAGTGGGGAAGTCCAGGGGAAATCTAGGGGGGTAATTAACACCAAGCTATCTTCGGGGGTAGCCCGTTGAAAACCCCAAAAATTATGGGATTGGGGATTATAAAAATACATCTCCAGCACGCCATACTGTTGATAAAATTGTTGTTTGGCAGCCATTTCGCTCATGGTGTTACTGGGAGAGAGGATCTCAAACACCACTTGCGGCGGAATGTTGTCTTCTTCCCACTGTTTATAACTACCGCGCGCGCCATCAGGACGACCTAACACCACCATCGCATCAGGGGCTTGTCTGGGAGCGGGGGGACGTTCTACCTGGACGGGATACCAGAGTAAATCCCCCGCCACAAAAGCTACCTGTGACTTGAGAAGTTGTTTAAGGTTGCTGACTAGCCGCACAATCCAGCCATACTGGAGGGTATTTTCCGCCATCGGTTTACCATCAGAGTCGGGGTAGAGGATATGAGGGGGGATAGGAGTTTGAACCATCATTCAGTACCCGGATGAATCAATATTCACCTATTATATAGCGACCCTAGAACGGTTGTGGAATCAGCCCTCGCCCTCAATGTGAATCCCAGAGAGGGAGAGGAACTTTTGCTCACAATTATCAGAGGGTTTCTGGATCGATACCCAATTCCCGGAGTTTCGCAAAGGCGCGATCGCGTTCTTGTTGTGCGCGATCGCGTTCATCAAACAAATCCCCCGGTTCTTTGAACAATTCCCCATTAGGATGATACACAGCTAAACCATCATCAAACAGTTCAAAGCGAATGTTCAACAGTGGGGAAGTCCAGGGGAAATCTAGGGGGGTAATTAACACCAAGCTATCTTCGGGGGTAGCCCGTTGAAAACCCCAAAAATTATGGGATTGGGGATTATAAAAATACATCTCCAGCACGCCATACTGTTGATAAAATTGTTGTTTGGCAGCCATTTCGCTCATGGTGTTACTGGGAGAGAGGATCTCAAACACCACTTGCGGCGGAATGTTGTCTTCTTCCCACTGTTTATAACTACCGCGCGCGCCATCAGGACGACCTAACACCACCATCGCATCAGGGGCTTGTCTGGGGACGGGGGGACGTTCTACCTGGACGGGATACCAGAGTAAATCCCCCGCCACAAAAGCCACTTGTGACTTGAGAAGTTGTTTAAGGTTGCTGACTAGCCGCACAATCCAGCCATACTGGAGGGTATTTTCCGCCATCGGTTTACCATCAGAGTCGGGGTAGAGGATATGAGGGGGGATAGGAGTTTGAACCATCATTCAGTACCCGGATGAATCAATATTCACCTATTATATAGCGACCCTAGAACGGTTGTGGAATCAGCCCTCGCCCTCAATCTGAATCCCAGAGAGGGAGAGGAACTTTTGCTCACAATTATCAGAGGGTTTCTGGATCGATACCCAATTCCCGGAGTTTCGCCAAGGCGCGATCGCGTTCTTTTTGGCAGGGGGATTTAGGGTAATGGATAATGATATGATGATGCGGGAGGCTAAAGCTGTTAATTACATTGACCACCTACCATATTAATCAACCCGCCTTAACCCCCATTTTGGGGGCGACTTATTACTTAGTATATATTGATAAGTATCTCTATGTAACTACTGCATTTGTCCGGCTACAGTCAGAATTTTATGCACAGTTATTTGTAGTTGTTCTGGGTCAAAAGGTTTAGTTAAATATTCAGTAGCGCCGGCTAAACGCCCTTCAATTTTATCGCAGACAGTATCCCTAGCAGTTAACATGATAATCGGTAACTTTTCTAAATGGGGAGTCCGCCTAATAATTCGACATAATTCTAAGCCATCTACACCCGGCATAGCAATATCTAACAACATTAAATCAATCGAATCATGATGTAATTGTCCCAAGGCTTCTAGGGTATTGCTGGCTACTAAAATTCGATAATTTTCCCCTAGGGTTTGTCGCACCATTTTTTGGATTACTAGACTATCATCCACTGCGAGAATGGTAGCTGGGGAGGTTTCATTAAGACACATAATTATTCTCCTTGATGCTTATTGAAATCTGGGTTAAATTCAATAATATAATAGAGTGAAATATTAGCTTTGTGCAGCCCAATTATGGCGATCGCCTATATACCAAAAAACTCTATGGACTGGCCAAAATTACCCGACTGGCTTACCTCATCAATTCACTGAGGGACTCGCGCCCTTTGATGGTTTGTCAATGGGCGTATTCAGCCCTTGACCTGTTCAAAAGTTTAAGTATAATGTCAAAAGCCTTTCCTCCCATTATATAACAATGATTCCCTGTCAAAACTAAAGATTTATTTAATGGTATAATCTTGTTAACCAAGTCTTGACGGTTAACCCTCGAATCTAAATCACCTCCCTGATAGTATATTGTTGAGGAAATCCCCCAGTAAATGAGGCGATCGCAGTTGACTGTTTTCACTGTTTGTGGTATAATCACCAATTCGCTGTCAACTCAACTAAATTATGTCAAACTATGAAGGATAATGGTTTGTTAGGTGGAGTCCTATGGCGCGAGGAGATCAGATTTATGTTTACCGGGAATTTCTGAATATGGATGGAGTCTACGAACATCACGGTATTGACTGTGGAGACGGGACAGTTATCCATTACCGCAAACCCAGCGAAACCATTGAACGAACATCCTTGAGAACTTTTAGCAAAGGTAAACCAGTTTATATTCGCAGTTATCCAGTCCGCTATATTCCCGAGACCACCATACAAAGGGGAGAAAGTAGGCTAGGGGAACGCAAATATAATCTACTATTTAATAACTGTGAACATTTTGCCACCTGGTGTGTAACCGGAGTGAGTGATAGCCGACAAATTCGTGATTTTATTCCAGTCATCAACCATATAAATGTTGACAGTTTAGAGGACCCGATCGCCAAAGCCTTACGAACAGCGCCCAACGATAATTTACCGCAGTTAATTAATAATGCCTTAACCGATATTAGAACCGCGTGGAATGATATTCAACCCCAATATCAAGAAGCCTTAGCCGAAATGAAATCCTGGCATCAAGTAGCAATTAACGCCATGAAGCAAAACCGGGAAGACCTAGCCAGGGAGGCACTAAAACGTAAACAAACCTATAAACAAAGGGCGCGGGAATTAGAAGCGGACTTAAAAAAACTAGCAACTCTGACTGAAGATTTAGTACAACAACAAACCCAACTGTAGCCCAAAAACGAGGCATAAAACCATGGCAAAATCTCCAGATAATCACCGTTCAAGTAGCCCGTTAAAATGGTGGAGTAAAATTGTCCTAATTTTAGGTTTATGTATATTAGTGGGTGGTTGTCAATTTCAACCCCCGACAACAGAGGGAGTGATTAACCTAACTTTGTGGCATGGAATTAATCCCCCACCCAACCGGGATGTTTTCCAAAAGTTAGTCGATCGCTTTAATCAAGACCATCCCCATATTCAGGTAGAAGCGCTTTATATAGGTCAACCTGATCAACAAATGCCGAAAATCTTAACCGCAGTAGTCGGAAATGCGCCGCCAGATATTTTATGGTATACACCAATTATTACAGGTCAACTGGTAGAACTAGATGCCATTAAACCGATTCAAGATTGGTTAAATAACTCCCCGGTAAAGGCAGAAATTGATCCGGCTTTATGGACAGGAATGGAATTAGAAAATCAGATTTGGTCTGTACCTATGGCAACTAATAATACAGCCATTTTTTATCGTCCGAGTTTATTTGCAGCCGCCGGAATTGAGACCATACCTTCCACTTGGTCAGAGTTCCGAGAAACCGCCGCCAAATTGACAGCAGCAGGGGAGAAGTATGGGATAGTATTACCCCTAGGTAAAGGGGAATGGACGGTATTTACCTGGCTACCATTTATGTATAGTGCGGGTGGAGAATTAGTCAGAAATGGTGAAGCCAATTTAGTTAATCCTGGGGCGATCGCCGCCTTAGAATTTTGGTCAAATTTGATAGAAGATGGTTCAGCAATTCTCTCCGCACCGGAAAGAGGTTATGAACAGGATAACTTTATTTCTGGTAGGGTAGCGATGCAAATTACCGGACCTTGGACTTTAGGTTATCTCGACCAAATTGGTATTGATTATGGAGTGTTTCCTATTCCGGCG
The DNA here is from genome assembly GCF_012516315.1 of Limnospira fusiformis SAG 85.79. Lineage (NCBI taxonomy): Bacteria > Bacillati > Cyanobacteriota > Cyanophyceae > Oscillatoriales > Sirenicapillariaceae > Limnospira > Limnospira fusiformis. Next base: position 6,285,785 of record NZ_CP051185.1, read on the forward strand.
GAAAATCAACAGGCGGCGGTAGTTGGGGGTGAAAATTTGTTTGTGATGAAAACCACCCCAGACCGAGAAAAAGCCGCCTTAGAGTTTCTCGAATATGTAGTCGGATCGGAATTTCAAACGGAGTGGAGTTTAGGAACCGGATATTTGCCGATTAATTTAACAACTCGCCTTGACCCCCGTTATCAAGAATATGTGGCTAAACAACCAGCTTTGAATGTCTTTTTACAGCAGATGAATTGGGCGGTATCTCGTCCGAATATTGCGGGATATAGTCGCATTTCCGAAAATTTGGGTAGAGCGATCGAGGCTACACTATTAGGACAATCGCCCCAGTCCGCCCTCAAAGCCTCTCAAAACCGCCTGAGACTAGCGTTATAACCGACAGCCGAAATTTTCCCGTCCCGCCGTAAATTTGGATAAATTGCCTGATTAGAAAATGCTGTTAACACCCACAAAAACATGAGTTATTGTATTAACCCCAAGTGTTTACAACCCCAAAATTCTGACCAGGAAAAATACTGTCAGAGTTGTGGATTTTCCCTGTTGTTACACAACCGTTATCGCCCCCTACAGCCCATTGGACAAGGAGGATTTGGTCGGACTTTTTTGGCGAGAGATGAAAGCAGACCATCCCATCCTCATTGTGTAATTAAAGAGTTTGATTTTCCCGAAAAAAATGCCAGCTATAATCATGCTGTCAAGTTATTTAATCAAGAGGCGGTGCGCTTAGATTGTTTGGGGGAACATCCTCAAATTCCCCGGCTATTAGCTTATTTTGAAGAACATCAACTTTTGCTATTAGTTCAAGAGTATATTCCGGGGAAAACGTTATTACAAGAATTTGAACACGATGGATTATTTGATGAACCCAAAATTTGGCAGATATTACGAGATTTATTACCAGTGCTTAAATTTGTTCACGATCGCGATATTATTCACCGAGACATCAAGCCAGCTAACCTCATTCGTCGCAGTCTTAGACACCCTTTACCACCCTCTCCCATAGGTTTTAATAACCCAGATACCATAGGGGAAACTCGCACCAGTGCAGCGATAGGTAATTTATCCTCAAAGTCAATTCGCGATCGCCCTGTACCATTACCGCCGCCACCCCCTCGACCCTCGGGAAAATCGATAAATTCGGAATCTCAAATAATCGAAAATGGTCTGATAGTATTAATTGATTTTGGCGTGGCTAAGTTACTAACAGCCACCACCATTAGTCGCACAGGAACTATTATCGGTAGCCCCGAATTTATGGCACCAGAACAAACTCGCGGGCGAGTATTTCCAGCTAGTGATTTATATAGTTTAGGCGCAACTTGTTTATATTTACTTACCGGAGTTTCCCCCTGGGATTTATATGATACCGTCCTCGAAAAATGGGTTTGGCGCGATTTTTTATCTCCCGAACGTATGGTTAGCGATAAATTAGGAAAAGTCCTTGATAAATTAGTCAATAATCAAATCCTACAGCGCTATAATTCGGCGGCATGGAAGTGTTAGCGGCTATCTCCACATCACCCCCCAAGACCTCCCCTCCCACCCAGAAAGTTCTCAAACCTCAGTCCCCACCTAAAACCGCCCATAAAGCCTCAAAAACTAGGAAGCATAAAACCTCCCCCCCATCATCGGAACCCGCGAATTTAACTGACAATTTAAAGGATAATTTTCAGGCAATGTTAGGGCGAATCATACCCGCCTTAACTCAACCCCCAGATGATGAATATTTGGCTTCCGAGAGGGGTGGAGACTATGGACAGTTACAGAAATTATTAGCGACCCATAGATGGCGAAAAGCTGACCGAGAAACCTGGATTATGTTATGTCGCGCGTTAGGTAAAGGCGGACGACCCTACTTACATTATAGCGATTTGAATAAGTTACCTTGTGAAGATTTGACCATCTTAGATAACTTATGGGTTAAGTATAGTAATCATCGCTTTGGGTTTAGTATTCAAGCCCAAATTTATCTACAGGAAGAGTCAGACTATGGGAAATTTTGCGATCGCGTCGGTTGGCTAAAGTCTATCGGACACGACCCCTCACTCGGCTTTCGCTATAATTTGAATATTCCTACAGGACACCTTCCCACCCGCATTTGGGTAATGAATGGGGGTAAATGGTGGCTACACTTGGAAACCATCACCCAACGACTAAAAGACTGTGGTTTAATTTAATCGGCTGCGGTGGGGGTGTGGTTGGCTCCCGATTTTTGTTTGATCACCTGATGGGATATAGTTAAATCTAATCATCCTAATAATGACTATCTATTGATGGGTTATTCTATCCTCCCCCTCTATGTTTGTCTGTTCTCTGTCGCCAAGACACAAATTATTATATTATAATTGAATGTGATGCTCTCAGGACTCAACATCTAATGACAGAAACCCCTCAACCAACTACAACCCCCAACTTACAAGAACCCAAATTTGGGTTTAACTCCTATTCGGAACGCCTCAATGGTCGCGCGGCGATGATTGGGTTTGTGATTACTTTGGCGATCGAATATTTCACCAAACAGGGACTACTAGCTTGGCTAGGGTTAAGCTAAATTGCGATTTTCCGCCCTGAATCCGGCGATTTAACGACCACTAACCCCCCCAGCTAAGGGGGGGGGATGATTACCACCTTACCAGGTCTTTCAAGGCAGATTTATGGGGGGTATTTGGGCAGTAAATTAGCGGGCTTCAGCGGCTTGGGTATGCCTTTCTAGGGCTAATTCAATGAGTTGATTTACCAATTCTGGAAAGCTGATTCCTGTGGCTGACCACAGTTGCGGATACATACTTAAAGCGGTAAAACCGGGGAGGGTGTTGATTTCATTCAGCAAGACTTCTCCGGTTTTTTCGATATAGAAGAAATCTACCCGCGCTAGTCCAGCAGCATCGACGGCGAGGAAGGCTTCGATCGCCATATCTCGGACTTTAGAAGCGATCGCTGTATCAATAGGCGCTGGAATCATCAGATTAGCTTTGCCATCAGTATACTTAGTTTCGTAGTCGTAGAAATCGCTGTTATAGCTAATTTCTCCCACCACGGACGCTTTCGGATAATCATTGCCTAAAACAGCACATTCTAGTTCTCTGGCTTCGACTCCTGCTTCCACAATAATTCGCCGATCATAGGTAGCCGCAGCATCTAAAGCCGCTTCGAGTTCCTGACGCGATCGCACTTTGGAAATGCCAACAGAAGACCCTAAATTAGCAGGTTTCACAAAGCAGGGATAACCCAAAGCCGCATCAAGGTCATCGCATAATTTCGGGAAAATACAGGGGTTAGACCATACTTGACTACGCCGCACTGCTTGATAACGCACTTGCGGAATTCCCGCCTGAGAAAAAGCCATTTTCATGGCGATTTTATCCATACCAACCGCAGAACCGAGAACTCCCGAACCCACATAAGGCACTTGCATTAAGGTTAACATACCCTGAACTGTGCCATCTTCCCCATTAGGACCGTGAAGAATGGGAAACCAAAGGTCTATATCCTTTACAGTGGCGGGGTCAGGAATGCGATCGCTTGGTATCACTTCCCCTGTCACTGTTAGGGGTTGACCCGACTCTAAAACCGCTTCCGCCTCGGTCCCTCTATGCCACACCCCATTTTTTTCTATATATATGGGGACTACCTCATATTTACTGGGGTTTGGGTCTATAGAGAGTGCATTGGCGATCGCCTTAGCCGAGGTAATGGACACCTCATGCTCTCCCGAACATCCACCAAATAACAGTGCAACCCGGAGTTTTGTCATATTACCCTACAACCTAATTTCCCGATTCACTTTGACACAATCTCTGGAAAAATCCAAGCTAATGGCGGGATATTTTCTGATTTTACCGTGTATGGCAACCAGTATTACGTCAGTTTCTTTCTGATAGTCAACAGAATCTTCCTGAGAGCAGCTTGCTGTTGTCCAAGTGGTTTTTCAATCCATTACGCTCAACCTATAAAGACGTAGTATCTAAAATTTCAATGGTTGGCAAAATCCCAGTTTTATGGTTTTCCAAACCTTCTCTAAAATCCTGCACATTTTCCTTACCTGATTCTTGCAAAGCCTTTAATAGGGTCGCCGTTTCCGTCACTAATTTCTCGACATTAATATCAAAATAACTCGGCTGATAGTAACCCAGGCGAGAAATTCCTTCCCCCATCAAAATAACTGCTCCTTGCCAATTATCATTACTGAGATGATACAGAGAAACAGCAATTTGTAAAATGCCTTGATAAAACCGCTTTTCGGGTTCTCCGGCTTCCATCCAGATAGCTTCTAAAGTATCATGGCAGGCGTAAAATTCCCTTTGATTAAACTCATTAATTCCTTGCCAAAACTCAGGAGGAATATCTTTAACCATTGTCTTATCCTTACCTATAGCACAACCCGCGACATTACATAAATAATATAATCCCCCTGTGAATAAGGGGGAGTTAGAGGGAGTTAGAGGGGGGTAAAATAACTTTTACCTGTTCCCTAGTTACTGGTGATATGGTAGCTCAAACCATGCTTTTTCTGGCTTCTTCTAACACTTCCATCTCAATGGTTTGCTGATCTCCGGCAAAATCATTATCTGGGGTTAAGAAAAGCATACAATGGCACTCTTTGCGTTCCCGCATAGGGATGCAAGGACAATTCCAGAAAGCATCTTTGACCTCTGCCTCTTTATCTTCATAGTGGCGGCAGGGACATAGGGGAGAACCTAAATCATCCTTATGCTTGGCAAGTCCTTCAATCACTACGGCTGTCACTGAAGGTTCCGCACAAAAATAGGTTCCAGTTCGTTTAGCATACTGTTCGGCGAATCGCTTCATCGCCTCTAGGCTTTTGGGAGTGGAGAGTTTTTCGTTGATCTGCTCTGTCATTATGGAAGCACTCTTGACTAAATCCGCTTTTAATATTTTAACCCAAAACCGGATCTTGTTCAAATTCTACCTAGGGCGATCGCCAAGTTTCTCCATGGGTCTTAGGCATCCCGTTTAGGTTGGCACTACATATTCACCTCGCAGACGTTGTATAATTTCCCGAAACCGATATCCGTCCTCATCGAGAGATTGCTCAATTTCTGTGGTAGAACTATTAGTTTCAGAAGGTAATGGTTTTTGTTGACCAAACTGGGTCACAGTATTTCGGAGACGATAGGACAAAAACTTACTTACTGCTCGATAAAATCTCAGAGAAAACAAAGCATCCCACTCCAATTTTTCTGATAATTTTTCACGAGGAACCGATAAGACTAAACAAGGTTCTTTGGCGCTAACTGTTGCTGAAGGCATACGACCATCAACAAAAGACATTTCTCCGATAACTTCTCCTATACCCAGTGTAGCCACTTCTCGATTTCCCAAGGCGGCTACTGATGCCACCAATGTACCATCAAGAACGATATAAAGGGCTTCAATTAGCTGACCTTCTGTAATTAAAACCATGCCAGACTCAAGTTGCTGTTGCTGACCATTAGCAATAATCCAGTCCAGGTCACGATCGCTCAATTCTCCCAGAATAGCTAGTGTTTTATTCATAGATCATCACGAAGGTAATTATTAACAATTTAGGATAGCTGCCTAACCAGTTACCACCTCACCCGTGAATCAATTAATTACTACTCCTCACTATTTGGCTATTTTTGGACACCCTGACTGCTTTAACTGTTGATAGCCTATCCAGCACCATCAATACAATTGTAGCATAAGCTGCTTACGATACTGAGGGATAAGTGGATGATCTGGTCCGAGAAGGTCAAACACTGCGATCATAGCTTTTCTAGCGCCATCTTCGCGATATTTACGACTAATGCCGACAATCTTTAGAAATAATGAAAGACCCGCATCATATTCCTCATTAATGATATGCTGGCAGGCTTGAGCATAAAGCTGTTCTATTTCGGTTTCTCCAGGGTTTTCAGCAGCGACTCGAAATTCAATCAATTTTTCGACAGCACGCGCCTTAGCATGAAACTCTCGGTTATCGGGTCTAATAGTTGCCAACATTTTTTGGGCGGCTTCAATTTCATTAACGGCAATGAAAAACTGAGCAGCTTTAATAATTAGTTCGGGATGATTGGGATATTTCTCAAACAAAAAATCAAACAAATTTTTAGCTTGTTTGAGATTACCGGAATGAGTAGCATTGTCAATAGCGGACAATCCATTTTCTAACTCTGATTTAAGGTTAAACCCCGCCAACAATTCCCGCAGTTGCGGTTCAGCGATCGCCCCCACAAAACCAGGTTTAACCTCTCCTTTGGTAACCATACGAACATCAGGAACTCCCTGAATACCATATTGACTAGCTAATTCAGGATTCTGATCTACATCGACCTTGGCTAAGATAAAATCGTATTCGGTGGTCAGTCGCTCTAGTATGGGTTTCATGATTTGACAAGGGCCGCACCAGGTAGCAAAAAAATCGACCATCACCAATGTTTCCCAAGACTTATCAATAACTTCTGCCTGAAAATTATCCTGATTAACGTCAATGGCATATCCCATATTAACCTATCTCCTGTTGCTGATATAGATACTAATTTATCCCAATTTACCAACTATTGTGACAAGGTTTCAAGTACCATATTAGCCAATTTTTGAGAGGCTCCAGGTTGTCCCCGGACTTGTCGCAAGCGATCGCGAATAGTTTGGAGACGGTGGGGGTTTTGCAAATATTCCAAAATGCGATCGCCAATAAATTCTGGTTGTAGCCTCCCCAAAAATTCCGGGACGATTTCGGAACCGGCCCAAATATTCGGCCAAGCCAATAATTTACCAGTACGTTGTATATACGATAGTGCTAGGCTATTAATTCCCTTAGCCAGGAAGCCACCAACACCAGGTAAATTGGCTAAAATCCCTGGGATACCATCCCACGCACGCATAGCATCAAGTTGATAACTAGGAAGCAAAACCACCATAGGTATAGCTAAAGCACCCAATTCCGCAGTATTAGCCCCCACGGTGGTGACAGCGAAACAGCAGCGGGAAAGTAGGGGATAAGCGGGGTTTTGAGTATACAGACTCACGTTTAAGCCAGTTTTGGTTTGTAGGATAAATTGATCACCTATCTGTTGGAGATCCGCCGCCACACCGGGGAAATAACTAAGGATGGGGTTATATTCAGGATTAGCCAGTTGTGCAATGGTAGAGACCTCGACCGTGGGAGCGACAGGAATGATAAATTGAGTTTGAGGGCGGCGCTGGTGGATATATTGAGCGATCGCCAAAGTCAAAGGCACACCCTGAACCAGTTTAGCCATTTTCGAGCCAGGAAGCAGAGCGATAAGTTCGGTCAGAGGTGGCTGTAGCAGCGAGTAAGGCTGGATTGGCTCCTGGGTGGGGGGGGAAACATCAGCCATCAAGTCGCCTATAACAGTGCATTTTGAGGCGTATAAGTGAGGTATACGGCTAATGGTTTCGGGTTTCATGACGGCAAATTTGTCAATCCATCGCCACCAACGGATATCCCATTCTGCGTAAACTATACTTTGATATGCCAGGCGGCGGGCAATAATCGGGGTAAAGGCTTGGTCGCCGCCCAAAAATAAGACTAAACCCTTTTCTCGCCAATCCCAATTTTGGGCAGTTTTTCCTGAGAGTAAAAATTTCCAGAAGTGTTGGGGACCCTGAATGCGGTCAATAGCTAAAAGCGATCGCCCGATTTCTACTTCGTTACCGGTAGCGTTAGGACAAGGTGATAGAATCAGGGAGGTTCTCAGATCCAGATGGCTATTTTGAGATCTAATAGCTTCTAGGACTGGTCGCACCCAGGTAGTTAGTTCTCCCGGACCGTTGGAGAGGATAAGGATATCGGCGGCTGTGGACATTGGTAGGGCGATCGCTTAGTTATCATGATTGAGTATTATCTAATTTTCCCCTAGAAACCAGGTTTCTGATAACCTCTAATAAGTGCTATGAACCGTAATACCAGTGGAAAGTCAACCGGAACACCCTAACCCCCTCAGTCACTCTTCAGACTGGCGTTGGCCATGGTGGCCCTTAGTCCCCCTCTACCCATTTAGTCAGCGTCGGACTATTCGCCGGGAAGTAGTCAGCGATCGCATTTGGACTTTTGAACAGGTCCAAGGTATTCTGTATGTGGTGGTTCCCATTCGCATGACCGTCATTCGGTTGGATATGGGGGGATTATTAGTTTATGCTCCTGTGGCTCCTACTCCTGAATGTATTAGACTGGTGAATGAGTTAGTAGCTGAATATGGAGAGGTGCGCTATATTATCCTCCCCACCACCTCCGGTCTTGAGCATAAAGTGTTTGTCGGTCCCTTTGCGCGGAAGTTTCCGAAAGCTCAGGTTTTTGTGGCTCCAGATCAATGGAGTTATCCGTTAAAATTACCCCTAAGTTGGTTAGGTTTACCCCCGAAACGTACCCATATTTTACCAGCAGATTGTTCTGAGACTCCGTTTTCCCGCGAGTTTAGTTATGCGATTTTAGGCCCGATTGATTTGGGATTAGGAACCTTTGAGGAAGTCGCCTTTTTCCATTGGCGATCGCAAACTTTATTACTGACAGATACGATAATTTCTATTCCCGAACAACCCCCAGCCATAGTGGAACTAGATGCCTATCCTCTGTTATTCCACGCGCGAGATAATGCCTTTCAAACCGTGGCAGATCACCCGACCACCCGCCAAAAAGGATGGCAGCGAATCACCCTATTTTCCCTGTATTTCCAACCAGATACATTAGAGCCAGTGCCATTCAAAGAAGCTCTCAGTGATGCTTTAAAAGCAAGCGATCGCTCTCGAAAAGCCTATTTTGGTTTATTTCCCTTCCAGTGGCGATCGGGCTGGGAAGAAGCCTTTAACACCCTCCGAAGAGACGGCAATATATTAGTGGCTCCCATTCTGCAAACCCTGATCTTGAATCGTTCGCCACAACTGACCCTCGCCTGGGCGGATCGTGTTTGCGAGTGGAATTTTAACCGGATTATTCCCTGCCATTTTGACGCACCGATAACAGCCACCCCCCCGGCTTTTCGGCAGGCTTTCAGCTTCCTAGAATCCCAGGAAGCGCCGCCAAATGGTTATTTAGGCAGTTCGAGTCATCCCCTCCCCGCCGGAGATTTTACCATCCTCCAAAATATAGATAAACGCCTAAACCAATGGGGAATTACTCCCCCACCAGCATCAGCCAAAATCCGTTAAATTTATCTAATAGCTAACCCTGATATTGGTCAAATCTCATCAGGATCTGAATGCCTAAGCATACCTATAACTCCGATATAACTCGGATGCGATCGCCACATCCCAGATTAATATATGACTGTGACATTCCCCGACCCCCAGAAACCCGGTTTCAGACTTGACTGAGTTTTGGGGAGGGTGGGGAGGGAAAAGGAGAGAACGGAACCGTATTTGTGAGTGATAAATGTGCTAAAATCAAATCATAACAGACATAAAAATGTTGGGTTACTTTTGCCCAGGTAGCATTGGTATGACATATTTTGAGGTAAGACAATGAAGGCATTTGAGGTATTGGGAAAAGTCAATCATCAGGGTCACATTTTGCTAGATGAACCTTTAGAAGTTAAACCTGATATTCGGGTCAAAGTTATCGTTTTGATATCTGATGAAGATGAATTGGATGCTGACGATACTCCGGTTGAGGAAATTCAAGCCAGTTTAATCCGAGCGTTGCAAGATGCTCAAGCCGGAAGAAGAATTCCCCTAGAACAAATGTGGGAGGGAATTGATGCCGAATAATCCTGAATTAGTGAACATTTATTTCACACCTGAATATCGTGATAACCTCAAAAAATTAGCCAAAAAATATCGAAATATTCGCTCTGATACTCAGGGGTTAATAGAGGAACTCCAAAAAGGCTCGGTGTTAGGCGATCGCCTTTCGGGTTTTGGTGATCATCTTTATGTTTACAAGGTCAGAGCTAAAAATAGTAATATCCAAAAAGGCAAAAGTGCTGGATATCGCATTATTTATTTACTGGAATCAGAAACCAGCATTTTGTTATTGACGATTTATAGTAAATCGGAGCAGGAAGATATTACTAAGGAGCAAATTAAAAGTATTTTAGATAATTTTCATCAAGCATAGTAAAGTGGGTGGGGTTCAAGAAATCGGTTTTCTTACAGCATCTATATCTGGTTCAATAAGATTTAAGCAATCAACCTATTTTCTGAGTCTCTGTGTAGTCAAGAAACAGGGTTGATAAAATCCCTTAAATTTATCTAATAGCTAACCCTGATATTGGTCAAATCTCATCAGGATCTGAATGCCTAAGAATACCTATAACTCGGATATAACTCGGATGCGATCGCCACATCCCAGATTAATATATGACTGTGACATTCCCCGACCCCCAGAAACCCGGTTTCTTTGGGGTAAAATGGGGATGGTATTCTCTACCCGGTGTGTGGCGATGGATGAAAAGCGATCGCAGTCTTATCTCTCGCGGATTCGAGAACTCCTTACCTGTGCCAATGGGATGGAGTTGTCTGGGAGGGGGGACTATCTCGGTAATGGTGGGAAACCCAAATAAAATCTCTATTGTTACCCAGGAAATCACCATGAATATTAGGCAATTGATTGATTTCGCCGACCCGGTTAATTCGTGAGGGGGAAACGTGATCAACGGGATTCAATGTGGGGGGGATAGGGTAAAATTGGGGTGCGATCGCTCTAACAATTTGAAATTCAGTCAATCCATCCCTTCAACTCGTAATGTTCCGATAAAACTTTTCCAGTCATCGACCTTTGAAACGGTAATATCTAAAATGGGGATATTAACGGTCGTAGTTACTCTGTAATAAGTGATTATGGTCGGTTCCGCTTGTCCTAAACCGTAGCGATTGGCAACCCTTCTCGCCTCTTGACAGTTAATGCTGTAGGCTCCCATTTTGATATTTCCGCCCCCCGCATAATATCGCCAAATAATTATGTCTAAAGGTCGCCTGCCGGAACTTAAACTTTGCAGACATTCATGGCGGGTAATTTCAAACATTTTGGCAATATGCACATCATAACGGCTCAACTGCCCTCCGTAAGCCGATGTTTCCCTGGGGCGGCGATCGGGAACAACAAAATCAGCGACACGGATTTCCTGTTCCGGAGAGGGAAAAAATACGATCCGGGTAATGGGAACCGCAGTAGACTGGGCGATCGCCTCTTGCAATATCCCCAAAGTTGAGCAGGTCACAGTTAAACTGACCCCTATCACTTTTTGTATGAATGCCATTATATCTATAGGTTTAACTTGAGTTGATTTGATTCTAGCCAACTCCCTATTCAGAGTCAATCCTACCCCCTCACCAAGGGAACGCCACCTCCAAGGTAGGGGATAAAATGGGGATGCGATCGCATTTTCACTGACCTGCTTATCTGTACTAATAGCTAACCCTGATGTTCGTCAAATCTCATCAGTATCTGAATGCCTAAGCATACCTATAACTCCGATATAACTCCGATGCGATCGCCACATCCCAGATTAATATATGACTGTGACATTCCCCCACCCCCAGAAAACCGGTTTTTTGGGGTATAATGGAGATGGTATACCCTACCCCGTGTGTGGCTATCGATGAAAAGCGTGTGCAGGCTTATCTCTTGCTGATTCAAAAACTCCTCGCCTGTCCGGGTGTGGAAGAACCGCAAATCCTCAAACGTCATCTGGAGTAGCTGGATAAGGGGTTTGTGCAGGTGTGCGAGTTGGTGGCGGCACAGTTGCAGGAGGTGAGACTGGAAATCTGAATTTTAACAGTTTCTCTGTTCCTCGGGGTAAACACATCAAAATATGGAATTTACTGGAATCTCTTAGATTCTTAACAGATATGGTACATTTATTTGGCTTCGACTCAAATATTCATTTTTTGATTTTCCTAAATCAGCTCGTTTATAGACCATTTTTATGGCTAAAAAATACTGTAGTATCATTATTTATAATGTTCGGGAAAATCGTATTATTTTTGGTATTATTCTCAATAGTAGTATGGCTAATAGGCTTTTTATTTAATAAGGTGAGGAAAGTTTTAGATCCGCCTCGCTTGAAAAAATTGAAGCTAAATGTTGAGCAATCGAAATTGTATGGTGGTGAGCGTGTGCCTTTGTCGGCTCAAGGGTACGATCAGTATGACGATAAGTTTCCTATTTATGAAGTCAATTGGCAGTGTTCTGAAGGATTAGGGCGAATTGAAAATAATGTTTTCATTGCCGGCTCAAGATGGGGAAAATGTACAATCACGGCATCAGTAGGAGATGTAAAGGAACAGGTGGTGGTTCAGGTTTTAGAGCCGCCTCGCTTGAAAAAATTGAAGCTAAATGTTGCTCAATCGAAATTGTATGGTGGTGAGCGTGTGCCGTTGTCGGCTCAAGGGTACGATCAGTATGACGATAAGTTTCCTATTTATGAAGTCAATTGGCAGTGTTCTGAAGGATTAGGGCGAATTGAAAATAATGTTTTCATTGCCGGCTCAAGATGGGGAAAATGTACAATCACGGCATCAGTAGGAGATGTAAAGGAACAGGTGGTGGTTCAGGTTTTAGAGCCGCCTCGCTTGGCAAAATTGAAGCTAAATGTTGCTCAATCGAAATTGTATGGTGGTGAGCGTGTGCCGTTGTCGGCTCAAGGGTACGATCAGTATGACGATAAGTTTCCTATTTATGAAGTAAATTGGCAGTGTTCTGAAGGATTAGGGCGAATTGAAAATAATGTTTTCATTGCCGGCCCAAGATGGGGAAAATGTACAATCACGGCATCAGTAGGAGATGTAAAGGAACAGGTGGTGGTTCAGGTTTTAGAGCCGCCTCGCTTGGCAAAATTGAAGCTAAATGTTGCTCAATCGAAATTGTATGGTGGTGAGCGTGTGCCTTTGTCGGCTCAAGGGTACGATCAGTATGGAAATTCAATTGCAGTTGACAATATAGAATGGTCAAGTTCATCGGGTCGCATTGTCAAAAATCAATTTGAAGCAGGAGAGCAGTCTGAAACAGTTGTGATCACGGCAAAATCTGGGAGTATTACTGATACAACTTCGCTACGAGTAACTGAGCGACCTAGGTTGGTTAAAGTGGCGATCGCCAAACCAAAATCAACAGAAATTGATTCAGGGGAAAGCTATACCTTTGAAGCCTACGGTTTAGATCAGTATGGCGATCGATATAAACTGGAGCAACTCCGCTGGTCAATTAAAGTTAATCCTCATCTCGGTTTAATCAATCAGGATGGTCACTTCCAAGCAAATAGCACAAGTTTTGGGCAGTGTACTATTCAAGCTCAAGTTGACCAGTTTGTGGCGACGCAAGAAAATGTTATTCCTCGAAGATTAACTGAGATCAAAATTCTCCCGGCTCACAGTCAGCTCCAACCCGAAGAGTATGAGTATTTTAGGGTTGAAGGTTATGATCAAAGTGGTCTTAATTTTGAATTAAGTGATGTGTCATGGAGTTGCGATCGCGGCGGGAAGATTAACCAGCAAGGTATTTTTCGCGCGGGTTACGATGCGCGTTTTGTCAAGGTAGAAGCAACGTTTGGGGAGTTGACTGATGCCATTCAAGTTGAATTATTACCCGTTTTACGGAGTTTAGAATTAAAACCTTCTTCTGTTACCTTGGCACCGGGGGCAAACAAACAATTTGAAGTGATAGGGCGCGACCAGTTTGGTGAGCGAATTGACCCGGGTTATCTAGTTTGGAATGCCGAAGTTGGGACGATTACTCAATCGGGTTTTTATCAAGCCGACCCAAGCGCTCAAGGTAAGTATTCCGTGGAGGTGGCATCGACAACTGCACCCAAGTGGACAAGAACACCAAGACATATTTTTCTCAGTATTTCAATCATCAGCAAAATTGCCTCTTTTCTTTTGAAAGTTGGGGATGGTGATATAAATCTACTCCTTGGTAATCAGGATACTGAAAAGATGTTGATGCCTGTTGATCAAGATGCCCAGGGGGAAACATCTGATTTGGCAAAGACAGAGCAGATTATTCGTGACTATGAAAGTTTTTTTTACAAGCAGTTGGCGCGATTATTTTCCACGGTGGGGCGTTTTTGTGAGGGGGAAGCTAATGCCAAGGTCAACTCAAAAGCTGTTGTTGTCATTGAAATCAACTCCCCAATTTACCCAATGGCCCGACCAGCCATTGATGAGCAATTGCCCAGCAGAGCTGTAAAAACCACGACCAACACAACCCAAGACAAAAAAGACAAACTCAAAACCCAAGACAAAAAAGACAAAGACAAAGACAAAAAATTTGA